>JBDROD010000301.1:0-5947 GCA_043810415.1 Candidatus Zixiibacteriota bacterium
TTATACTACAACCACAAAAGACCTCATGCAGGTATCGATAAAATGACTCCCATCCAAAAATTAAACTTGAAACTAAACTCATCTTAATCTACATTCCACTTCACCCTCTTGGGTGTCCGATATGTATTTGGTCATTACAAAGGTAAAAGAAATATTTGCCAGGGGGCTGAGAACACAAGGGAAGAGGTTGTTTGAGGAGTCATACCGAAGGGATTTCGATAATAGCTGTACAATGCCTTGGATTAAAGATAAAGGATTGAACTCAAATGAATCAATGCATTTGTCCCCTGTTGGATTTTATTAAAACTACTCTGGGGAAAGTTGATCTGATAATACGGGGAGGAGGGAAAGTCCGTATCGAATCTATCCGATCAGATTCAACAGCTTTCGGTAATCTTTGGGATTACCATGTTTAATCTTCTTATGGAGATTAATCGTTTCCGGCTCAGGCTCAATTTCCAAGTATTTCTTCAGATTGTTCTCACATACCTTAAACTGTCTGATGGCGGCAGAACGGCTTCCCAAAAGGGCATAGGAGAGCATGATCATCCGGTGCGCCTCTTCACTGGTAGGATCGGACAAAAGCAGCGATTGAAGATAGCGGATGCATTTTTCGTAATCGCTTTTCTCCCATGCGGATTGTGCGAGTCTCCCAAAAACTATGTTGTATTTTTCCCTATATTCGTCCCGGGTCTGTTCAGCCCAGCTTTCGTAGAAATCCTCCAATAGATTCGATGAGTAAAGCTCGGCTGCCTTCTGATATTCCAAGTCCATCAGATGCAGTTTTTCCTCCTTCTGGAAACGAACCGATCGGTCCAGGCAAGATAGAAATTCACCGACATCCGACCAAATTTTAGTCTCCCAGTTAATCCGGTACACCCCGGTCTGAGAAATGACGTATTCCTCTCTTTCTTTTTCCTTTGCCTCTTTGCCGGATTTTTCAATGGCTTTTCTCAAATGGGATAGGGTAACGTGAAAAGTATTTCCCAAACTTTGGGGATCTATTTCCGGCCAGATAGCATCCACTAGTTTATCCCGGGTTACTCCGATCTTCCTGGTATCTTTTACCGCCAAGTAAGCGAGAATCTGCTTGGCCTTGACCGATCTCCATTCCTTTGCAGATACCTCCTCCAACTCAAAAGGCCTATATACCCTGAATCTTCCAAAACAGTAGATTCGAAGATAACCCATGTAATCCCCGCTTATTCCTAAAGGGATTTTGATCTTTTCAGATTCGTCCGCATCCATTTTTGCCTTTAAACTAGCGGTCCTTCCCTCAATATCATTCAAGATAGGTTTTAATTCGGCTTCAAGATGATTCTGTTTTATCCCTTCGGCCAAAACATGTAATCTTTTTTCGAAACCAAGCTCGCTTAGGATTTTCACTGCCTGATCCAACGTATCTATGCCTTTCTGCAGAAAAGTTTCCTTTTCTTTCAATTCCTCTGTTTGCGCTATGTGGGTAAAACAAAGCCCTAAACTTTCAAGCGTCTGTGCCAGATGGAAACGGGATCCCAGCTCCTCAAAAATTATCTTGCTTTCCTGAAGAAGACTTACTGCTTTCTCATACTCTTTCATGGAAAGATGAAATCTGCCCATGGTTCTCTTGGCGATTCCGACGGTCAACCTGGAGGATTTTTCGACAGCCAAGTCCAAAGCTTCCTGAACCAGATTAAATGCTTTTTCCTGTCGGTTTAATTGGAAATATACCTCACCCAAATCCGTCTGAATTACCGGCAGCAAATCCTTGGCTCCGATCTGACGACAGAGCTCAAAACTCTGATTGACATAATCAAGAGCTTTATCCAGTTGACCCTGGGATAGGAAGGTTACTCCCAGATTATCATAGGTGGACAACATCCCCCGGCGGTCCCCATACTGTTCCCTGATTTTCAAACTTTTTTCCAGAAATCCGATTGCTTTTTCCCAATCCCCTTTGTCCTTATACATCACCCCCAGATTGTTATAGATGATCGCTTTCCAGGCAAGATTTCCCATCTCGGAGGTCAAGTTCAAACCTTTTTGGTAAAAATCCTCCGCCTTATCATACTGCCCCAGATGAAGGTGAATCACCCCCAGGTTGATATTCAAAGCTGACAGTCTGGATTGATCCTGCACTTTCTTTTGAATATCCAAGCAGCGGTTGAAGTATCCGATAGCTTCCTTATATTTTCCCTGACTGTAAGCTATCATTCCCAGATTATTATAACCCTGTTCTACCAAAGAAGAATGCTTTTCCCTACCGGCCAGTTTGATTCCCTGGTTTGACCAGTGAGCACACTGTTGGTATTCACCTTTCATGACGTAGGTCAAGCCAAGTGAATTACAGATAGCGATATGCTCGGCACGCTTGGGTTTGGATGAGGCATCCTTCAGAATTTTCAGAGCGCGTTCATAGTAAGAGACGGCAGTGGAATAGTCGGCTATGGTATGGTAAACATAACCGATTTTTCGATGGGTTTGAGCTTCTCTGAGCGGATCTGAGAGTTTTTTGGTTTTGGCCAATTCTAACACCTCTTGATAGTAGTGTATGGCGGAATCGGGTTTTCCCAGGTGACTTTGCACCTCGCCCAAACATTCCAACAGTTTTAGCAGTTGAGTATACTTGTCTTTGGAATCGGGTTGACTTTTAACCAGCTCCAGCGCTTGAAGGAAGTATTGTTCCGCCTTGCCCTCGGAATACTGCTTTTGCATTTTCTGTCCGGCGAGTATCAGGTAGTTTATGCTCTTCTTGATGGAGGTGGGATCTTTCCTCCCCCGACTGTAATGGTAAGCTAAATTCTCCAACTTTGAAGAGAGCTTTTGTTTCCCCTGACCTTTTTCCATAAGGACGGCTATTTTTTGATGGACATTCTGCCTGAATTCGACAGTTAGACCTTGATATATGTGGAGCCGGATCACATGATGGGTGAAACGGTAGAATCCCTTTTCCTCTCCCTGGTCCGGGACCCTCTGAATCAGATCCCCAAAGATCAAATTCCCGACCACTTGTTTTAAATCAAGGGGGGGGATGGTCAGCAGCTTCTGCAGGGTATTAAGATCGAATCTGTCTCCGATAACTGCAGCGTATGCTAATACCTTTAGGGCAAGCTGATCCAAACCGCTCAGTCTCCGGTCGATCACGCTCTGGATGGTGGCAGGCTCATGGATTATTTCGGAATATTCTTCCTTGACCTCCCAGCGCGACTCCACCGGATCATAGAAGAACACATTTTGCTCCATGCCCGATCTTAAAGTTTCGTTTACGAACAATGGATTACCCGCGGTGTATGCTAACAGCCAGTCGAAGAAATTCCCGGACAAGTCTGCATTGAAAAAATCCTCCGCTAAGTCTTTTACTTCGGCAGCACCCAAGCCGGAAAGTTTCAGACGACGTACCAAACGCTGATCCTCCAATCCGGCCAACCATCTTTCCATAAATGATCCGGCTTCGGCACCCCGGCTGGTGGCAATCACCAGTATGGGGGACTTCCTGAAATTGGTGATCAGGTACCGCAGAAGCTCGAGGGTGTCGGGCTCCAGCCAGTGCAGGTCCTCTATATTCAAAATCAAAGGATAACGCTGAGAGAGTTTGGTGAAGAAAAGCAAAAGGGTATCAAAGAATCTTTGTTTTTCCTCTTTGGGGGATAGAGGAGGGGTGGTAATGGAGCTTACATCAAAGGGGAGGTATTGTTTAAGCTCCGGGATAATTTTCTCCAAAAGGGCTATGGTCAAATTATCCAAAAGAGGTGCCAAGTAGCGGGTATCATAATGGATGGAGGAGAAATAGTGTCGGAGCATCTCCGAGAAAAGGCGGTAAGGCGATATCTCTCCGTGATACCCATGGCTCCGGATGATGGTGGTGCCCTTGGATTTCGTCTTTTCCAGGAACTTTTCCACCAATCGGGTTTTCCCGATTCCGGTTTCCCCCTCGATGAGGACGAAGCTTCCCTGATTTTCCAGAATGGGATCAAAAAAACCATCCAGAAGCAGAAGCTCTTTATCCCTTCCCACGAACAAGTCGTTTTTCTCTTTGGAATAAGGTAAATTCACAGCTCATCCTTCTTTTCTTGGGGGTGATATCGTCAGTTGATTCGACACCACGGTTTATTAATAAGTGATTTTTAAATAAAATCAACAGAAAATTTCATCTGATTTAGAAAGTAATTCCATCAACCTGTCCGCAGTATCATTTTGCTTGACTTTCGGCTGGTTTTGGATTACTTGATTCGAAACATTAGTCCGGAAAACTTGAATCGAATTCGTAGGATGAAATATGACGGTGGTAACCAAATCGTTTTCGGTGAAGACAAAAGGGGATACAGACATTGTCGACATCACCGGGCAGGTGAACGCATGTTTAAAGGAATCAAATTTGAAGAACGGAACCTTGACCGTGTTTATTCCGGGTTCCACGGCCGGGATAACCACCACGGAATACGAACCGGGATTACTTAAAGACTTGCCTGCCATTTTCGAGAAATTGGTTCCCAAATCCGGTCACTACCATCATGACCTCACCTGGGGTGACGGGAATGGTTATTCTCACGTGAGAGCAGCCCTGTTGAAATCATTCTACTCGGTTCCCTTTGTCAACGGTCAGATGATTCTGGGGACCTGGCAGCAGATCATTCTGATAGATTTTGACAATCGACATCGGCACAGGGAGATTGTAGTCCAGATAATGGGGGAGTAGATGGAACATATTGGTCAACAGATGGAACGGATTAAACGGATAATCAGAAGGAAGTACATTGTATGCATAATCAGAGCGTATCAATGCTTGTAAGGTAAAGAAGGAATTTCCATGTTTTTATCTGACAGACTTAAATTCAAAACGCTAGAATGGAGGGGTGATTATTTAAGAATTTTGGATCAGACCAAGCTTCCGGAAGAGACAAAATATCTGGATTGCAAGAACTTAGAGGAAGTTGCCTCCGCTATTAAGGAGCTTAAAATCAGAGGAGCGCCAGCCATTGGAATTGCTGCAGCATTCGGGGTGGTGATAGGAGTAAAGGGGCAGGAATTCCCGTCATGGAGAGAATTCGAGGAGAGATTAAACTACGTGGTCTCGACTTTAGCAAGCACCCGACCCACTGCGGTTAACCTCTTCTGGGCATTGGAAAGAATGACAAGGACAGCGGGACAGAATAAGGAAAAAGATCCCGTACATGTGGTTGAGCTTCTTCTACAGGAGGCGTTGTCGATTCACCGGGAAGATCAATTTATGTGCGAAAAGATCGGGGAATTCGGAGCCGATTTGCTTAAAGATGGGGATATGGTTTTGACCCACTGCAACGCCGGGGCATTAGCCACAGGCGGGATCGGTACTGCTCTGGGGATAATATACACCGCTGTTTGGCAAGGGAAGAAAATAACCGTGTTTGCAGATGAGACCCGACCCGTGCTTCAAGGCGCCAGATTGACGGTGTGGGAGCTCCAACAACAAGGAATAGACGTCACTTTAATCTGCGACAATATGGCGGCTTTTGTAATGAAGAGAAAGAAGATCGCATGCGTGATAGTAGGGGCAGACAGAATAGCTTCGAATGGAGACGTGGCAAACAAGATAGGGACTTACAACTTGGCTATTTCAGCGAATTTTCATAAGATACCGTTCTACGTAGCTGCCCCCAGTTCCAGCTTCGATACTGCCATTGCCAGCGGGGAGGAGATAGTTATCGAAGAAAGAGGGGGCGACGAGGTAACCGATTGCTTTGGGAGAAGAATAGCACCGGCAAAAGTTAAAGTTTACTCCCCGGCTTTCGACGTTACTCCAGCAGAGTTGGTAACAGCTTATATAACAGAAAAAGGCGTTCAAGGTTTAAGGTTCAATGTCTAAGGTTTAAAGTCGTGAATGAAGGGAAGCGCTTAATTTATTATATAATAAGGCATTAGAATGCATGGCAAGGTAGCGTTTTTGGATAGGGACGGGACTGTAATTGAAGAGAAGGATTTCATTAGGACA
>JBDROD010000302.1:0-2950 GCA_043810415.1 Candidatus Zixiibacteriota bacterium
GGCAAAAACATTGGATCTACTGCTGGGTGGCCAAAAACAGGTATCGATGCTGATAGTTACCGAATCCTCCAGTTTGAAGGTCATGGTGGCAAGAAGAACACGGCTTCCCGACCCAAACCGTTGATCCTCCGATCCGGACGGAATCGCGGTAAACCAGAAATGAGAGGTTCCATCCAGGTCCAAAATCAACCCGTTCCATTCCTCTCCATTTCCCTCTTCATACAAATCCATCATCCAGTTATGAATTACGGTATCCGGTCCCTCGATAAAATGCCGGAAGATGCTCCTTCCCGCGTTTGAACCATGCAGATATATGGTGTTCCAATAGTAACTCAAACTGCAGTACTTATCCGCATTGGTATGGGTATAACAAAATGCCAAAACGAAAGCCGCTATGGAATCGACTGGATTGGGAATATCATGCGTCACCAGGATGGGGAAGCGAACAAAATCATATGGGCTGGGAGTTGGTTCTATCCATTGATCCTGCGGATAAATCTCCACGTACAGAGAATCGCAGATTCCGTTGTCATTTGGTTGCTCTGGACAGACAGCCCAAGTTAAACCAAATGATCCCAATAACAACAACCCTGTCGTCAAAAACACCAGATAACTTCTCATGGTCACCCCTGAATATTAGGGATAATAAATAGTAAACAGAAGTAGAATGGCAATCATCCCTAAATATGATGGTTCTGTTATCAGATAGTTATGTGATCTCATACTTAACTTAATAGATTGTATCTCGTTGTCAAGCAAAATTGACGGTTAGCATAACGGTTAACAATCAATCGCTTGTATAAAAAGGAAAGGGGACAAAGACGTTTTCGTTTCCCAACGGTTTATCTTCAACTGCCGTATGGGAATATGGCTGTTTTACATCCATTGAATCTTAGTTACGGCATAAATATTTGCTTGACAAAACCGATAGTTTATATTAAGCTTGAAAGATTTCACTTTTGGATTCATCTTGATGGACAACCATCTGATGGAAAAACCTTGTAACGAGAACTTGTTGAGTAACAACGAACACCATATAAGCTCGGTTATACCCGAGAAGTCGAATATGAGAATAGTTGTACCGGAAGAGGATATTCAAAAGGTGGCTCAAGATGAAGGGGTGGATTATACCCGGTTGAAGGAGGGGGTGGAGAATGGAACCATAGTCATCCTGAAAAACAAGGAACACCAGTGGACCAAACCGATCGGGATCGGGAAGGGCTTGAAGACCAAGATAAACGTGAATCTGGGCACTTCGCCCGACCGGATCGATTTCGATCTGGAAATCAAAAAGCTGAAGCTCTCCATGGAATTAGGGGCAGATACGGTGATGGATCTTTCCACCGGTGGCGATATCAGGAGTTTGCGCTTAGAGATTTTGAAACAGTCGAACATACCGGTGGGAACGGTTCCGATTTACGAAACCGCCTGTAAGCTGGCTCAGGATGGTAAGTCGATGATGGAGATGACCAAGGATTTCCTGTTCTCGGTCATCGAGGATCATCTGAAAACCGGCGTCGATTTCCTCACGGTTCACTGCGGTCTAACCCGCAGGGCACTCCCCATAATTGATCAAAGAAAGAGAACCACCGGCATCGTCAGCCGGGGTGGGTCATTCTTATACAAGTGGATGAAATATAACCACCGGGAGAATCCTCTGTACGAATACTACGACGATCTTTTGGCATTGACCAAAGAATATAATGCTACTCTAAGTCTGGGTGATGGTCTGCGGCCCGGAAGCATAGCCGATTCCACGGATCGCACACAGGTGGAGGAGTTGTTGATATTGGGTGAACTGGTCGACCGGGCCCGGGAGAGTGGAGTGCAGGCGATGGTGGAGGGTCCGGGGCATATACCCATTCACGAGATCGAAGCCAACGTCCTTTTGGAAAAGAAGCTATGCCACGGAGCACCCTTCTACGTCCTCGGTCCTTTGGTGATAGACTGTGCCCCCGGATATGATCATATAGTCTCCGCCATCGGCGGGGCTGTAGCGGCTTCTGCGGGAGCGGATTTTCTCTGTTATGTCACCCCTTCGGAGCATCTCGGTCTGCCCGATTTGGAAGATGTACGAGAAGGGATCATCGCCTCCCGAATCGCCGCTCATGCTGCTGATATCGCCAAAGGGGTGATCAAAGCCGAGGAACAGGACAATCTCATATCTCAAGCCAGGAAGAAATTCGACTGGGACCAGATGGTGGCTTTGAGTTTGGATCCCCAAAGGGCAAAGGAAAAGAGGGGAGAGATCGGAAAGGACTTTAAAAAGTGTACCATGTGCGGGGAATTTTGTGCGATGAGAGAGGAGATTGCTTGAAACCGTCAACCGTTAACCGTCCATAGTCTGCCTCTGACCATAGAGAAATCGATCAAATGAAATATAAGATGATAACTAATCATAACATTTACCAACTAAAGTGGAGGGAGTGATGAGAGACATGCGTTTTTATCTTGTATTTGTGATGGTGTTGGTTTGTTTGACGTTTTACTCATCCCCGGTTTTTTCCCAGAGGGATATTTTTGGTAAGACGGATACCTGCCGGGTGGTGGTCTCCCAGGATGAAAAAGGAAATCAAGCCATGGCATCCGTATCCGTCTTCAACGATGAGGAGCTGGCAGCCATGACCATTCCGGTTAGCTTTGGAACCGGGACCAGCCCCATCCGGTGCGATTCGGTCAGATTCCGTCGTACCCGAACCGAGGAATTCGACATGAAAACCCAGCTGGTCGATACGGTAAGACAGACGGTATTGATCGGTCTGGTGGCGGATATGTCCGGGCAAAAGCCCGCCCTGGCAAAAGGAGACGGAGAGGTGGCTCGGATATACTTCACCCTTCCCAAGAATACCAAATTTCAGGACGTCTTTATCGATACCTCCTGGGTAAAACCTTTCAACGTGCTGAAGTTCGTCACTCCGGACGTTAAAAGCGTATTCCCAGTATTCGACAA
>JBDROD010000303.1:0-3973 GCA_043810415.1 Candidatus Zixiibacteriota bacterium
ATTATGCAGAGCCACGCATGCGGAACAGAATGCCGTAGCGCAGGCGGCTTTGTTTGGAGTAAGCATCAGAGATGGGGTCATGTATTCCACCAACCAGCCCTGTATTCTGTGTACCAAGCTCATCATCAAGGCCGGACGCAAGAAGATCGTTATCCAGGATAGCTACCCCGACCGGATGTCCATGGATATGTTAAGGGAAGCGAGAGTGAAGATTCAGGTTCATCCAAACAAACGTAATAATTCCGTTATAAAAGTAGGGAGGAGACAATGAGGTGCCCATTTTGCGGACAGGACAAGGATCGGGTGGTGGATTCGCGGACCTCACAGGACGGTAAATCGATCCGGAGACGAAGGGAATGCGAAATGTGCCGGAAGAGATTTACCACGTACGAATACGTGGAAGACGTCTCTCTTACCATCATAAAGAATGACGGCAGGCGGGAGCCTTTCGACCGCCAGAAACTGCAGCGGGGAATCGAGCTGGCATGCAAGAAGCGCCCTATAAGCTCCGAACAAATTACTGCTATGGTGGATGAAATACAGGAGAAGCTTCAGAATCTTTCCAAGCCGGAGATCACCAGTCAGGAAGTTGGAGAGGAGGTAATCAGGCGTTTGAAGGATTTAGACGAGGTGGCCTACGTGAGATTTGCCTCGGTTTATCACAAATTCAAGGACGTCAGCGCATTCATGGATGAGCTAAAAGGCCTTCTGAAGTAAGTTTGGGTTAATTTTCAAAATTAGAAATGGGAAAAGAAACTCGAGAATTATCGTTTTTGGACCATTTGGAGGAACTGCGTTCAAGGATAATAAAATCCTTGTTTTCCGTGTTAATTCTGTCCATCGTGGCTTATCTGTTCTCCGAGCGATTGCTCAATTTTCTGACCAGCCCTCTGCCGGTGGATCAGCAGGTTTATTTCATGTCGCCCACCGAGGCTTTTTCCACCCGCATAAAGATATCGCTTATCGCCGGCATAATCGTAAGCGTTCCGGTGATATTTTACCACCTCTGGAAATTCGTAGTCCCGGGACTCTTTGCCAAAGAGGTCAAGCTGATATTCCCCGCGGTGATTTCTTCCACCATCTTTTTCTTGATCGGTGCAGTATTTTGTTTCGTGATGGTCTTGCCGATGAGCATAAAATTCCTCATGGCTTTCGGGACGGATAAACTGAAACCGATGATTCAGATCAAGGATTACGTCAGTTTCGTCAGTTATATGACTTTGGCTTTTGGGGCGGTCTTCGAGCTTCCGGTTATATCCTTTTTTCTGGGTAGGATAGGGATAATAAGCGCCAGAACCTTTATTAAGGGCCGAAAGTATGCCATCGTGATAATCTTGATATTGTCAGCAGTCATCACTCCTACACCGGATGTATTTACCCAGCTGATGCTTGCCGGACCTTTATATTTTCTCTACGAGGTCAGCATCATAGTACTAAAGATGACCGCCAAGAAAAAGGCGCAAGTGGAAGTCGATACCGAAGAAGAGAAATGAGAAGAGCGATTTTTATTATTCTGGTCACACTTCTATGGGGTGCGTTCATTCCGCATTCTTTCTCACAAGAGATCTCCAATGATTTTCCTGCATTAAGCCTCCAGACGCTAGAGGGATTCACCGACGCCTTAAAATGCATAAAGATGACCCCGGTAGATCTGATGTTCCGGGATGATTATGTGGACTTGGATTCGTTCCGGCTGGAGCTGATTGACAAGATCATGCAGCATCCATTAGACATTGTTAAGTTCAACTCGAATTTAAGGTCGGATTGGGAGAAAGCATCACCCCGGGAAAGAAGATTTATTTTGCCCTTCGACTGGTCTGAGTTTCTTAAAACCAGAGGAAAAGAGTTTTCATTTAGTGAAATCAAACCATCCGACCAGGATATCAATTCAGCAAGTGTTAGGTTTATCCGGGAATATGGCAAATCCACAAAAAAATTGCCCGAACCTTTAAGAAATGTGATTTCCTCACTCTTAAAGGGGATAGAGTCCTCCAATTTTAACACTCAGAAGTCTTTTTCTGATTTGACGGTTGAAGAGAGAAACTGTTTAAGGGATAGCTTCTCCGTCATATTGTTGGAGGATATAAACGACGAATTCAAAACTCCGGAGGAACTGGATGCGCAGTCCGATTATGAAGAAAAGCTGATCGAGAAAATGATCCCATACCTTTCTAAAATAGATATAAGAGAGATTGTAGAAGGGGGGAAAGGGCTTGCTTCCGCAACCGGAAATTGTCTTCCAGGATTGCTTGAATTCGTTAAGACGAAACCGCAGATAAAACCTTTGGTGAAAGATAAGAAGGATAAAGAAAATGATTTGATTCTTAGGTTACAGACTCATATCGGAGAGATCATCATTGGAGGATATGGATCATCCAGGTACGTAGGATCACCTGCGATCATTATTGATTTGGGGGGTGACGATGAATACCATCTTTCTGCAAATCCGTCTTCGAAGTTCAACTCTTCGGTTATAATCGACCTGGGAGGAAACGACATTTATAATTCTGTAAGCGATTATACATACGGTTCAGGTTTCTTCGGATCGGGGATACTGATAGATGTCTCCGGAGATGACACTTATCTGACCAAGAATTTCTCGCTTGGCTCCGGATTATTCGGCACAGGTCTGTTGATAGACGAGCAAGGGAACGATAAATATTTCGGAGACACCTTCACCATGGGAGCGGGTAGTTTTGGAATGGGCGGTTTGATAGACTTATCCGGGTCCGATCAATATTCTGCCGCATTGTATGTCCAGGGATTTGGATTCACCGGCGGAATGGGAATCTTGATAGATTCTTCCGGCAACGATAGTTACTTTGCCGGCGGGAAATACAAGGACATTTTAAGATACAAAGACCACTACATCAGCCTATCCCAGGGGTTTGCTTACGGCTTGAGACCGATCATGTCGGGTGGGATCGGCATATTATACGATATTACGGGAAACGATTTGTACACCTCTGACATATTCGGCCAGGGATCGAGCTACTGGTGGAGCCTGGGGACTTTGATGGATCGGGAAGGGAATGATAAATATGTCTCCTATCAATACGCTCAAGGCGCAGGCACTCACCTAACCTTGGGAGTGCTGGAGGATAGCTCGGGGAACGATATTTATATCTCGCATGGCGTCTCCCAGGGTTGCGGTCATGATTTGGCTTTGGGGCTATTGCTGGACCGATCCGGTAACGATAATTACATTACCTATGATCTGTCTCAGGGAGCGGGTAGCGCCAATGGATTTGGTATTTTAGTGGATGAGGCAGGTAATGACGGTTATTCCGTTGGAAGGGATAACAATACCCAGGGTTTCGGCAACCCGAGAAGGGATTACGGATCTATCGGGATCATTTTGGATCTGTCCGGCAGGGACCGCTACAACGGAAATGGAAAGGACAGCACCTGGTGGACTACCCCGTCAAAATGGGGAGTGGGTATAGATAAATAAGATTAGTTTATCATAATAAGAGCAAGTAGTGGATCGTAACATAAGTTTAGGGTAAGATAGTTGTCACCATCTATTGCCACGACCTTTAGGTCGTGGAATGAATTGCAAACTCCTACACTCCTATGGGCTTTAGCCCACAGAACCACATGTTCAGGATAGCGAGAGAATAGAGCTATAAATCTAGCTACTTCAATACCGAATAAAATTATGTTACAGTGTAGTAGAAGGCTTCAAAGATGAGAAAATTCGAGCTATTAGTCATTTTAATTACCCTCCAGATTCTTGTCAGCAGCGGTTATACACAGGATATTATGGGTAAGGAAGATTTAAAGGAAAAAGTCGACAGTCTTTTTATAGTGTCAAATGGGGTATCAGAAAAGTATAGAGATCAAGCTCAACCCGCAGAAAGCACGCTGGTGGCGATGGGTGAACAAGCGGTTCCCTATCTTATGGAAAAGCTGGATACCCAGAGTGCCCGGGAGAAATGGACACTCATCCGCATTCTTGGAAAGATCGGAA
>JBDROD010000304.1:0-2736 GCA_043810415.1 Candidatus Zixiibacteriota bacterium
CGATTTCATCACCGGAGAGCCACGGTTCATTTACGGAAGCCTGACCCTTTCAGATGGACTAGGGCTTGTTCCGGTAGCCATGGGCCTTTTCGGCATTGCAGAGGTTCTGGAAAATCTCGGGCAAGAAGCAGGAAGCCTCGATGTTCTAGAAACCAAGGTCAAGGGACTCTTCCCTACTCTTCAGGATTGGAAAAAAAGCCTTCCCGCCATCTTTCGAGGGACTTTCATTGGGTTTTTTTTGGGGATTCTTCCTGGAGGAGGGTCTGTTATAGCCTCCTTTTCGTCCTACGCGGTAGAAAAGAGAGTCTCGAAACATCCAGAGATGTTTGGTAAGGGAGCAATAGAAGGAGTGGCTGGGCCGGAAGCTGCAAACAATGCGGCCACTGCGAGTAACTTCATTCCTTTGATGACGCTTGGAATTCCGGCCAATGTGGTGATGGCTCTTATTCTGGGAGCCCTCATGATCCATGGTATCCATCCTGGCCCACTGCTCCTTCTTGAGCAACCAGACCTCTTCTGGGGCGTCGTGGCCAGTATGTACGTTGGGAATTGCGCGCTATTGATCCTAAATCTTCCACTGATTCCACTTTGGGTTCGTATCCTTCGCATTCCGTACAGTGTTCTCTTTCCACTTATCCTACTCTTTTGTGTGATTGGAGTATATAGCTTGAACAGAAATGTCTTGGAAATCATCATCATGCTTTTCTTTGGAGTTATGGGTTGTCTGATGCGAAGATTTAAATATGAGGCTGCCCCTTTTATTTTTGCTCTCGTACTCGGGCCCATCATTGAGAACGCTTTACGCCAATCCCTTCTGATGTCGGAAGGAAGCATCAGCATCTTCTTCACTCAACCGATTTCCTGTGTTCTCTTAACCGCAGGGCTCTTCGTATTCCTTCTACCGCTATTGTCTCGGTTGAAGAAACGCAGGCTGTTATCATCGCTTTGATTCCAGGCCAATGGCGCAGCGGCAGTAGGCTGCCATTGCCACCGGTCCTATGAAGCCAGTTATCTGATTCCCGTCCTGGGATACCAGTCCATCTGATTTTTATTATTGCCTTTAGATTTTCTGATTGCAGGGTTAAGCCTTGACCATCAACGATAGTGAATGGTGGTTATGGAAAAGATACCTTGTTGTCAATGTGGGCGATATTTCCTTCCCGATCCGCGTCAGAAGAATCCGCGTTATTGTAGGGAGAAGGCATGCCAGCGGGCCAGGAAGGCAGCTTGGCAGCGGGAGAAGATGATCAGCGATCCGACTTACCGGGCCAATCAGAAGCAGAGCCAGGCAGATTGGTTGAGCAGGAACGCCGATTACTGGAAGCGTTACCGGGCGGCGCATCCTGCACAGGCGGATCGCAACCGGGATTTGCAGAAGGTTCGGAACAAACGTCGTCATTCGCAAGATGTTGTCAAGATGGACCCGTCGGTGATTGCAAAGATGGACGCGTCAAGATCGGGCAAATCATCCGTCGGGTCATGGCTTCCGGGTTCTTTCTGGTTGGTTCCGGTGATTGCAAAGATGGACGCGTTAAAAGTGATTTTGCACCGTATTCCAGGCACATAACGCTGATTGCAAAGAAGGACGTGATCGACGGGAGATTCTTTTGTTGATAATCGGACCGAAAATCCTGGTTCATTTTGGAAAGGAGACGGCGATGATCAAAAAAAGAATCCTCAACCCTGGAAGAGTCAGACAGATTGCCGGCCGGTTTAGTTATATTCCCCATCGGTTTCTCACAGGTGGTTTTTTAGCCTCCCTGGAGCAGAAGGAGATCCTGCTGTATCTGTTTTTGATTCTGGTGTCCGACCGATACGGTCTTTCTTACTACAGCTATGACATGATCTGTTCTTTGATCCAGTTGACCCTTGACGAATATATCGAGGCCAGGGATGGATTGTTGAAGAAGGATCTCATCAGCTTCGATGGGAAGATTTTCCAGGTTCTCGATCTTCCCGCTGCGCCGAGGTGTGCGCAATCGACATCCTGCGAAGACCCGGCCGTTGTTGCCCGGATGATCCGGCAGTCCTTGCAGGAGGCGCAGCGATGATTGACAGAAAAACGGTTTTCGAGATCCACCGGCTTAAAAATGCAGGGTATTCGGCAAGGCAGATTGCCGGGGAGATGCGGCTCGGCAGGGACACTGTTAAAAAATACCTGGAGAACCCGGAAGTTACCATTGCCACGAAGAAACCCAAGGCTTCCAAGCTTTCTACCTATTGCGATCTGATCGACTCGCTTCTGGAAGAGTACCCCCTCATCCAAGCCCCCGTGGTTCTTCAGAGGCTTCAGGAAAAGGAGTTTGACGGCCGGATCACGATTGTCCGGGATTATCTTCGGAAACGACGGGAGAAGGTACTGAAAAACAGACAGGCATTTATCCGCTTCGAGTCCGCTCCGGGTAAAGATGCAGATAGACTGGGGACACTTCGACGCTCTTACCTATGGGGCGACCAAACGAAAGCTCTACGCCCTGGCGGTCATAGAATCTTACAGCCGGATGCTTTATGTCCAGTTTACCCACAGTCAGAGGCAGGAGGTACTCCATCAGGGCCTTCTGAATGCCTTCCGGTTTTTCGGTACGTCACCGGAAGAGATCGTCGTCGATTATGTGCCGTGGCACATAATCCAGAACGAGAATCTCCGGAACGCCGCCGATGAAGTGAAACGCCCGGACATTGGCCTCGATCCAGGAGGGAAGATCCTCGGAGAAAGCTGCCCAGGCAAACGTGTAG
>JBDROD010000305.1:0-2875 GCA_043810415.1 Candidatus Zixiibacteriota bacterium
AGAATAATAGGAAATCCATTCAAGTTTAACATTATTTTCTCTCTGTATTTTAAGTCGATGCGAAGGCGAATCGTTTTCCAATATATTACATTGCCACTTGGTTTTGTCAGTGAACATTATCGAATATTGAAATGATTGACCCCAAGTATTGAAACAGAATATAAAAATCATAAAGCAGCAAAAAGCAAATAATGAGATTTTTTTCATATAACCCCTCCATTCAATTCTTTCCATGCCCAAAATACCTTATCGGGAATAAGATTATCTTTTTGGAGGTAGTGAAACATAATCAATGAAGTAAATAGGATTTTATAATTAAGCCAAAAATTACGAAGGCAATAAGCCCGAAACAGATCCACAGAATTTTTGCAAATCCATCATTGCCCTTTATTGATTCATTCTTGGGAATTTGAACAGGAAGGGCAGCAATGGTGATCAGGGCAATAATAGAGAAAAGAAAACCCAGAACAAACCAACTTATCCCGTTCCTACTTTTCTCCCTGGCCAGATAAGAGCAGAAGGCACCAAAGATAATTCCCCCAATAAGAATAGCTGTTAGAATAATATTTGGCATATCTTTACCTATAACAAAAGATTGCAGAATTCTATAATTTCATCTCACTAACCCGATAACATGTTATTCCGTTAACTGTCCAACGACGCAAAACATAGATTCCATCGGGATATTCCCATTCTATGATTAAACCGTTAATATCTTTTCCAACTACCTCTGAAGGATAGGGAGGTTTTCCCCTAATTGCCAGAACATCATCTGCTGGTGTTCCGATGATAATACCCATTTCTCGGCTTTTTCTTTCAAAACCTGTCTCATACACAGAAGTTTCAATAGGGATTGATGATGTTACCTCCGAGACGGAATCAGTATTTATGGGGACAGATGATTTATCTGATACCTGTACCTGGACCGGTTCTTGTTTTATCTCCTTATTATGATTCCACAAACCAAATATAGCTGGAATTATTATAAAACTCGCCAAAATTCCCATTATGATATAGAGTTGTATTTTAAAAGATTTGGTCATCTCTTCTTTCTCTTATTTAAATTTTTTTCCACACCCTAACTACTTTGCTTCGAATGAGATTATCCTTCTTGGGGATACAAGCAGGATGATGAATTTCTTCTCATTTATTATTAAGGGGTTTGGAATAGAACTATACGAAGAAGAATATACGTATAACTACTATTTTGTCAAGCTTAAATTCGAAATCTGGCTATAGGTAACTGATACAAGAATCAAGTTATTTCGGGTGGAGCTAAAGCTCCACCCCTACGTTTCTAATCCGTTCCTAACATCGACTTTTTACAGCGAACGACGGACAGCGGACAGACTTTTATCCGCTCTATCCGTTTAATCCGCTGACAAATTTATGTCTACTTATCATCCACTACCTCAAAATCCGCATCCACGGCGCCATCCTTTCCCTTCCCTTTGCCTCCTTCGTCTTTCTTCTCTTCTTTGGGTGGCTCTTGAGAGGTAGTCTGTTGTTGTGCTCCGGTTTGTTTGTACATCTGCTCGGCGATCTTGTGGGAAGCTTGCATCAGCTCATCTATGGAACGGTTGATCTCATCGGCGTTTTCGCCTTTCATGGCTTGTTTTACCTTTTCGATCTTGTCCTCAATGTTCTTCTTCTCGTCGGAAGAGATCTTGTCTCCGTAATCTCTCAAAGTCTTCTCGGTAGTGTAGATCATCTGGTCAGCTTTGTTTCTGGCTTCGATCAAGTCCTTTTTCTTTTTGTCCTCCTCCGCATGACCTTCCGCATCCTTCACCATCTTGTTAACTTCCTGATCAGATAACCCACTGGAGGCTTGAATGATAATGCTCTGCTCCTTGCCGGTGCCTAAGTCCTTGGCAGAGACGTGAACGATACCGTTGGCATCGATGTCGAAGGTTACTTCGATCTGCGGCATACCCCGGGGGGCAGGTGGAATTCCGACCAGATCGAAGCGCCCCAAAGTCCGGTTGTCTATGGCCATCTCCCGTTCCCCCTGGAGAACGTGGATGCTCACCGCTGTCTGATTGTCCGCAGCGGTGGAAAATATCTGGCTCTTCTTGGTGGGAATGGTAGTATTTTTTTCAATCAGCTTGGTCATTACCCCACCCAGAGTCTCGATACCTAAGGATAGGGGGGTTACGTCCAGCAAGAGTACGTCTTTCACCTCACCGGAAAGGACTGCAGCCTGAATAGCTGCTCCCACCGCCACCACCTCATCCGGGTTCACACCCTTGTGTGGTTCTTTTCCGAACAAACTTTTCACCAATTCCTGGACTTTGGGCATCCTGGTTTGTCCACCAACCAAGATCACCTCATCGATATCCTGTGGCGACAGTTTGGCATCCTGCATAGCTTGTTTACATGGCTGAACCGTTCTCTGCACCAGATCATCCACTAATTGTTCCAGTTTGGCACGGCTCAAGGTTAAATCCAAATGCCGGGGACCGCTCGAATCCGCGGTGATAAAGGGGAGGTTGATGTTGGTCTGCATGGTGGTGGAAAGCTCGCATTTTGCCTTCTCCGCTGCTTCTTTTAATCTCTGTAAAGCCATTCTGTCTTTTCTCAAATCGATTCCGTATTGCTTCTTGAACTCATCCGCCATCCAGTCTATCACCCGTTGATCGAAATCGTCGCCACCCAAATGGGTATCCCCGTTGGTCGCTCTGACTTCAAAAACGCCCTCACCCAGTTCCAGAATGGAGATGTCGAACGTCCCGCCGCCCCAGTCGACTACCGCGATCTTCTCGTCTTTTTTCTTCTCCAGGCCATAAGCCAATGAGGCGGCGGTCGGTTCGTTGATTATCCTTAAAACCTCCAGACCGGCTATTTTCCCTGCATCTTTGGTAGCTTGCCTTTGGGA
>JBDROD010000306.1:0-2719 GCA_043810415.1 Candidatus Zixiibacteriota bacterium
CCTCGATGATGCGCTTGGAAAAACCTATTTTAAAGCCTTATCTGGACAAACGTTATCTTTCCCGAATAACGGACAAGCCATACTAACGATAACTCCTGGCCCCGGTGAGACTGCTCCCTATGAGAATGCAGATGTTGAAGCAACAGCCAGTGGCACAATTGTCTTGAACGGAACGCTCACACTCTCAAGTGGCTACGATAATTTCCCTCCAAAAAACGGGTTCTTTAGAATTGGCGCTGGTGCAGCTCTCCCTGGTGCAGTTCACTATCGTTACAAGACGAGAAGTGGGGCCACTTTATCTGGAATTACGGGTCAGGGCCTTACACCAACTTCAGGTGTGTCAGTGGCAGGAACAATCACTGCTCCCCAGGGCCAATATTCAATAACATCCGCGGGGTATTTCCCAAGTATTGCCGGCATCGGGTTGTTTCGCCGCACGGTCGAATATGGATGGGTCCTCAGTGGATTACTGCCGGGAGGGCCACCCCCACCCCCGCCCGTCAATCTGGACGACCTGGTCGGTAAGACGATAACTGGATCCATGGATTTTCAATTAGCGTATCCGGATGGAGATAAGGCATTACTGGTGGTAAAACAGCAGGGTGGTCCGACAGATATAGATGCAGAGGCTTATGTGTTTGTGCCCACGGTTACGCCCAATCCTTTCTGGCAGAACTGGAGCGCTTGGGGAGGTTATTCAAGCTATGACCTCCAAGTCAAGATTGCCACGGGGACTCTTTCTGGTACTACCTTAATAGACCCCCCGACCACATATGCCAATGGTCTCACTTTCAGAGCAATCAATCATGGAGGAGAAAAACAAGATTTCCTGAGCGTTTCCCTTGTGCGCAACGGGATGCTGGTTCCACCGGATACAACGGTGACACCACCATCTGTATACACGGTCTGGGCACCGAGTACCTATTATGCCAAAGATGTCTATGTCTATGAGAATAATAGTAAAATTTACTTCCAATGTCTTGAAGAACATACGTCGAGCAAAAAATTTTCAACTGATATTGCCAAATGGATACCTCTCTCTAACGCTAACAAGTCCATGATAGTTCTCTGGCGAAGAGATAGCAATCACGCGAACGGGGACGGATCGTACCTGGCATACAAGATACTGGATGAACATAGTTATATTTTCGATGCTTCAGGACATATCAAAGATTGGACCACTCTCGTGGTGCGGGTGATTGAAGCGGCCTCTGTAAAATTGCAGGTAGGTGATGCTCCGAACATCAATAAAGGCGATATCATCACAGGGGCTACCGGCGCGGCAATGGTCTTTCGGAAGATCAATGATATCGACGGGAATGTAGTCCTGCTGTTGAACAAGATCAGCGACACGTTCACCCGGCCGGCAACAATCGCCGGTTACAATACGGATGGGACATGGGGATATCGTTCACGGGACAATTATATCTGGGTCTTTTATACCGATCCAGCCAACCATTCATCTAACACGACACCTATGGAACCGAGTAGTCCAAGTTATAATGTGCGGCTTGGTCAGTTGCGGGGCGACATTTACTGGCCTATTTACGAGGTTCCGTCTTGGACGGCAGCAGACGACAAATTTTCGCTGGTCAATTGGAACAGCAACCTGAATACGACCCTGTTTAACAACGAATATCCCACACAAACGATTCACATCATGGGTTTTGGAAAAAAAGAAGAAGGGGCTATCATCCGTACAGATCTGTTTACCAGACCGGGGCCCTATGACGTAAGCGGGGATTTCCCAGGCGAGATAGGTGTTGTCTCACTTGGTGGTGTAAATGACGCCTTTTTTGACGATTTAGCCTATAGGTTCTTAGGCGGATCGGATTACGGTTTAGAGTACGTTCCGTATGTTATGTATTGAGTGACCAGCTGGAGATTCCGCACCAAACCAGCAGCGTCTGGAATAGAAAAACATATAAAATCAGAATGATTCAAGGAAAGGGGATCAAATTTTTCGGATCCCCTTTCTTTGTAACCCTCTCACCGAAAAGAAATTTTATCGGAGAAAAAAGTGATGAAGACCCCCAAATTTGAAAATCTTAAAGTTGTTCTCTCTCTACGGTTGGAACCTAAGATTTCCAATAAGTTGAAAGAGGTTGCCCTACGGGAAGGACTGCCGGCGACTACGTTTGCCAGAATGGCTTCAGAATTATAAAGGAAAAGGGCTCTATCCGGTATTAGTATTCCTCTTGACAAGCCCTGATCATGCACGTAAACTAAGTTCACTAAACCAAGTCCGGTGAGGTGTTCCATGCAAACCGTCAATATCCACGAAGCGAAGACGCACCTTTCACGCCTGGTCGATGAGGCCGCAAAAGGAAATGTTTTTATCATTGCCAAGGCAGGAAAGCCGATGGTAAAGGTTTTGCCGCTATCCGACGGGGAGTTGAAAGGGGCTGAAAAGCTGGGGTTCATGTCGGGTGAGATTTTGGTGCCCGACGATTTTGATTCTCTGGCGGCAACGGAGATGATCCAACTTTTTGAAGGAAAGCTCTCGTGAAACTGCTGCTGGACACGCACGTCCTCCTGTGGGCTGCGGGGCAGCCGGACAAACTCTCCGAATCAGCCCGCACGCTTTTGACAACGCCCGAGAACGTCTTGTTTTTCAGTGCGGCCAGTATCTGGGAGATTGTAATCAAGCGGGGACTGGGACGGGAGGATTTCAAGGTGGATCCGCGCCGCTTGAAAAAGATGCTCATCGTGCATGGGT
>JBDROD010000307.1:0-5182 GCA_043810415.1 Candidatus Zixiibacteriota bacterium
TTTTGTTATTGTGAGAATCAACTAAAAGAGGAGAAGCCAAATATGGAAAAAACTCTATCGGTTGGTATAAAAAGAGGATTCTCCGAGGAGAAATTAAAAAAAGCAAAAGAGCCTTTGGTAAAAAGAGACAATCAGGGATTCTTTATCTATACGGTAAATGAAAACTTGAAAGTATATTTCGAAGATTTCTACACCTTCCTGGAAGGGCTGGAAAGAAAATGTTTGGACGATTTACGAAAGATCAAAGCCAAAATGGATGACTGCGATTGCCGGTGCGATGAAACCAAAGCCTTCTACTGTGCCCGAAAAATCATCGTGGAGGCGGTTTTGAAAAACCTCTACGGTTATTACGGGGATGACTCCACCCTGGGAGTGATCATGTCCCCCTGGTGTTTCGGCACCGTGGTTTTGGAAAAAGTGGAGAACTACAAGGAACGGTTGAGCCGGGGGGAGCTTCTGGACGTGAATCTGCCTGAATATCCCTATCTGGTCTTACGATATGTGGATGAGATTTACAGAAAAACCCTGGTGGAGTTGTTCGAATTCCCCCCCGAGGCATTTAGCGTCAAATGGCAATATACTGAGCCTTTAAAGCGCTACGCCAAGATTCTTTCCGATATCACCACCAATTTGAAGACCATCCTTATCTTGATGCGGGAGGATAACACGGAGATTCTTGCCGATGGAAATGGCAATCTCCGGGGACCTTATTAATTTTGGTTAATGAATACTGCTCTCTCTTTCGGTACCGTATCTTATACCGAAATGCCCTCACTTTGAAACCCCTGTGATGAATCAATAAATCTGCCTTACCCTTTCTTTTCACGTCATTTCTTAAGTACCTCTTATCCCATAGCTCTTCACCATCGAATTTAAAGTGATCTTTCCCTTTTGTTTGGTATGGGTTCATTGGCTAAACCCAGCATTTGCCTATTTATTTCACTACCAAAAAAAATATGAAAAATCCTTGACATAGCGGAAAGGGAAGTTTATAATTACTGCACTAAAAAAACGAAGGAGAGGAATTTTCTCCTTCGAAAGAATGGAATTAAAACCTAAAGGAGAGTGGTTATGAAGCGTTTAGTATATCTTTCACTTTTATTGTTGTTGATCCTTTCCATCTGGTCGTTTGGTCCGAGCACGGGGAAGGTAGAAGCCTTGACCATTATCAATCTGACTTCCCCCCCTGATTCTGCCAAGGTTACTACCCCTACTCCGACTTTTAAATGGCGTGTGGTTCCGGTCCAAAACGAAACTCCGCACCGATTCCACATCAAGGTTGCCGATAATCCTGCATTCACTAATCCAAATTGGGAGGACAGCACCATAACCGGTTCAGATAGTAGCAAAACGTATGGCGGGACTCCCTTGATCATGTGGAAAACCTATTATTGGGTAATGAACGTGGAGGTGGATTCGCAAACCACCAGCGGAATAAAAACCTACTGGCAGGAGGAATTCACCGCACCGTTTACCTTCTTCTACACCACTGCCACCCTGTTCCACATCCAGGAGAACGGACAGGGAGACCTTCCCACCATTCAAACGGGAATCGTCTGGGCAGCTGCCAATGATACGGTTCTGGTGGAAAAGGGAACCTATTACGAGAATCTGAGATTCTTCAAAAAAGATATCCTGGTAGCCAGCAATTATATATTTAACAATGACACCACCACCATCAATAAAACTATCATCGACGGAAGCCATCTGGTTTTGGGCAACGATTACGGCAGCGTGGTATTTTTCTCCCCCCGTGTGGACTCCACCGCCAAATTAAAGGGATTGACCCTCCGGGGTGGCAAAGGGACCAAAACTCCTTCGGGAACGGAAGATAAATTCAACGGCGGGGGGATTTACTGCAGTGAGGGTTCCAGTCCCACCATCTCATACAACGTGATCACCGACAATCACGTGGCGGACGACGGCGGCGGGATCTTTATCAATTCGGCGGCACCGAATATCTTCCACAACCTTATCATCAATAATACCGCTCAGAACGGCTCGGGAGGTGGGATTGAAGCTACGTTTTCCATTCAGGTGGAAGCCACTCCTCACGCTAGTCCGGAAAATCAGAACCAGGACGATATAACCAATTCGCTTTATCCTAAGGATGCTACCGAAGTAGCTCCGGCAGTCCCCGGCTCTATGGCTAAAACCGCTCTTGGCTCACCCCCCGTGGCTGTGGTCACCTACTTAGCCCGGAGAGATACCTTAATTCACCGGGATAAATATCTGATTGGTGACACCCTCATCTTCGATGGGACTGGCTCTTCCGACCCGGACGGGGGCGATATCACTTACCGATGGTCTATTTTCACCGTAAAAGATTGCCCATCAGGAGCTCCCACCAGTCCCACTCTGGTGGATGCACCTGTTTGTACTTTGGCGATAACAAACGTCGAAACCGGTTTATTGAAAGTTTTCTTACGGGTAAGAGATACAGAACCAAGTAGTGGTTTTTCCGACACCCTGGTTTTCAGCGTTCAATATCCCCCCAATGCACAGGCAACTGCTAATAGTGGGCCTCCCGGGGATACAATCTGGCTGGATGCAACCAGAAGCTGTGATATAAATCCACTGGATGTTTTGTCCTATCATTGGACCCAGGACTCCGGCGTTGTTTCGGTTGACATTCAGAATGCCGATTCGGCCAAAGCATATTTCGTTCCCACCGACATGTCTTTCTTGGGTAAGTACTATTTTAAAGTTACGATCAGCGATTCCATGGATTCCAGTTTTGCTAATGTGAATGCAGTAGTTTCCCGACCCCCGTTTGCAGTGTGCGATACTAGTATCCTATATGGAGATACGCTGGTAGGGTATACCACCTCAGACACAATGATCCTGGACGGATCATCCTCCTACGATCCTGATCCGGGCGATTCCGTTTTGTATTGGATTTGGCAGCCAGTTATGTGGTATTTCGTAACACAGAACGGACCGGACAGTTTACCTCTTTCTGTTAATCCGGTAGCAGGGGATAATATCAAAGACTCGACCAAGGTAATTCATAAATTTACCTATGGCCAAGGAGGTCTTATTAAATTCCGATTGCGGGTTAGAGATACCTTCGGCATATCAAGCCAGAATTATGATTCTGTATTCTATTCCATTGAGACCCGGGCGGTTGCCCAGGCGGGAAAAGATACGATCGTCTACACGAGTAGCCGTGCACATCTGAAGGGCTCCGCTTTGGAGATTAATCCCGATCAAAAAAACTCATTGAAGTATAAATGGGAATGGGTTCAAAGGCCGACCCCCGTACCCCTTGAACCTTCCGATACTCTTCAATCTGTTTCCTTCAATGCCACCCTTTCGGGTGTGTACAGACTTACACTGCGGGTAGACGATGGTTACGGTCAGGGTGACCCGGATGAGATTAAGATATTGGCCAATATACTCCCGGATGCTAATGTAATTAACGTCGCTCATGCAGTAGAAGGCAATCCGGTAACTCTGGATGCCTCGGCCTCTGTCGATCCTGATGCAGCTACTTTTGGAGGTGGGCTCAAATACAGCTGGAGTGTCGTAGTTGACAGTGTTCCTTCTGGTGCCGAAATCCCATCCATAACCGATGCTGATAAATCTATAGCTTCGTTCATCCCTTACGGAACGGGGACTTTCTGGTTCAGGGTGTTGGTTAATGATACCATATCGGTCTACCAGCTGCCAGACAGTTCGGCTACCGGGAATATTGCTTTCCTGTGGGTAAATGTCGACTCCACCTATGCCTACCCGATAATTCAAGGCAACCTGATTGCACATAATTATGCCGGGGGAAAGGGAGGGGGAGTGGACTGCAATAAAAGCTCTGCCGGTATCATCAATAATATATTTTATAAAAACCAGAGCAAGTCTTCCGGAGGGGCAATCTGCTGCCGGAATTTCTCCACCCCCGAGGTAAAAAGTAACATCTTCTTTGGAAATCTGTCCACCGACTCCACCGGCGGTGCGATTGCCGACATAAAGGGTGCCCTGACAGCTCCCTCCGCTTCCCGGGGTGTCAGGAAGTATTTGACGGTTAAGTACAACGACTTTTGGAATAACCGGGGAGGAACTCTGTATCAAACCGGATCGGATACGGCTCATAACATCTTCGTCTTCCCCCGTTTGATCGATCCGGATTTCGGTGATTTCACGTTGGATTGTACTTCGCCCTGCCGGGGAGCAGGGGATCCGCTCCATCCCGATATCGGATCGCTTATCTACTATCAGCCGTGCAACAACGCGGAAAACCTGACCATGCTGGAGCTTTCCCTTTTCCAAAATCCGGCTGCCACTGCCATAGCTCACTTCTTGATAAACACTGACGCTCCGCTCAAAAACGCTCCTGAGGCTTACGTAAAAATGGGAGACAACGCCCCAGGTTCGGTTTTCTTCACCGCTATCTCGGCAAATAGCTACCGGGGGAGTTATGTCTTCACATCCAGCGATACGGCTAAAATAACCATCTCCGCAACATCTCTTTTGGAGAAAGACACCAGTACCACCAGAGACTTCACCGTGCAACTGATCGGAGCCGGTCAGGGAGGAACCCTGTCCAGCGCCGATAAAATGATGAAAATCATCTTCCCGGCAGGATCGGTAAAAGATCAATTATATGCCACCTGCATGGATGTCACCGGAGATTCTCGCTATAAGTTCGAAGGAAAACCGGAGGCAGAGGCAACCGGACAGGTTTACCAGCTGGGTCCCTTGGTTTCATTTGAAAAGGAGTTGACCGTCAGCTTCCCGTTGGATCAATTAGTGGTCGAAAATAAGGACAAAGCCGGCTTCTCGGTATATGGTTACGAAGACGGGAAGTGGAACCGAATGGAAAGTTACTTGGATGGGAACTCGGTTTGTAGCAAAGTCAAGAAACTTAGCGTTTACCGGTTGGCATACGATCCCACTGCCAAGCAAAGCGCCAGCTTGCCCAAAGCATATGAGCTTTTCCAGAATTCGCCTAACCCCTTTAATCCGGAAACTCAGATAAGATATGATCTTCCGGCAACCGGACACGTGGAATTGACGGTTTACAATATCCTGGGTCAAAAGGTTAAGGTGCTGGTGAACGAAGTTCAAGAAACCGGACACCAATCGGTCACCTGGGATGGCAAGGATGATCTGGGCAAAGAGGTCGCTTCCGGCATTTATTTCTATAAGTTACAGACTGAGAATTTCGAGAAGACCAAAAAGATGG
>JBDROD010000308.1:0-5057 GCA_043810415.1 Candidatus Zixiibacteriota bacterium
GACGCATTGAACAAAAGCCAAAGTTTTGGGAGTTTTCATATCTGCGGGACGGACCAGATGACCGCCGGAAGGTCCGGAGGCGTTCAAAATCCTTTCGAACTCCAGTCCGGTCAAAACGTTCTCATACCGGGCATAACCGAAATTGGTCAAGCTCCGGGGATCGTATTCATCAAAACCGGTGGCAACCACCACCGCACCCACTTCCACCGTCTCCTCTTTGGGCAGCATGTCGAAGTCGATGCATTTGAGCTTGCAGGCGCGATAGCAGTTCTCGCAAACCAGAATGGTTTTGTTCAGGCAGGTCTCCCGATCGATCACATAAGTTCGGGGGGAGGCTTGAGGGAAAGGGGCATAGATGGCTTTCCGTGCCCCCATGCCCAAATCGAACGAGTTGGGGGCTATCACCGGACAGGCTTTGGCGCAATCGCCGCACCCGACGCATACACTCTCGTCCACGAACCGGGGATTTCTTCTTACCGTGACTTTAAAATTCCCCTTTTCTCCCTCCACCTTCACCACCTCGGAGTAGCTCCACAGCTTAACGTTGGGATGTCGACCGACATCCAGCATTCGGGGACCCAGAATTCATATGGCACAGTCCATACTGGGAAAGCATTTGTCAATCTGCGCCATCCTGCCGCCTAAGGTGGAGGATCGCTCCACCAGATAAACCTGGAAATCGGCATCCCCCAAATCCAACGCTGCCTGAATCCCGGCTACCCCTCCTCCGATGACTAAAGCGCCTTTCTTGGTCAACACAACCTCCTCAGATCAGTTTAGAGTTTAGAGGAAAAAAAGCAAAAAAGTTTTAGCCAATCATAATTAAAAACCTGCGAATGAAGCATTTCCTCAAAACTCTATACTATTAACTCTAAACTGCTTTCAATATATTCTTCCCGTATTGAAACCCTTTATCGAAAGCCTTAAGGTTAAGCTCGATAAATCTATCGCTGAAGGATGCCCGGATTGCCTTGCGAGCGGATTCATCCGTGGTTAAATTGGTGACTGCGGTGAAGAAGCCAAACATGACTATGTTAGCGGCAATTTTTGCTCCCATCTCCTCCGCCAACCGGGTGGCTGGGATGGCGAAGAATTTAATCCCCTTCTTTGGCTGATCCGGCTTTACCAAATCCTCGTCGATTATCAAGGTTCCGTCCCCGGTGATATTGTTGGCATGTTTGGAATATCCCTCTTGCGACATGGCCACCACCATACTTGGCGTGGTGACGTAGGGATACAAAACCCGGTCAGCGGATATCACCACCTGCGAGCTGCAGGCACTACCCCGCGCCTCCGGTCCAAAACTCTGGGTCATGGTGGCTTGTTTCCCGTCGTAGATGGATGCCGCCTTTCCCAACAAGTACCCGAAACGGATCACCCCCTGACCCCCGAATCCGGTTATTCTGATCTCGGTCAGCATTCGGGACCTCCGTGTGCTATAAATTTATCTTTAAGCCTGCTCTTCAACCAATCATTGTGGGCATCCATGAATGTCGGTCTTTCCCGGTCGATGAATTTGCCCACGATGATCTTTTTCTGAAACTCGATATCCAGCTCCCGGGTGTCCGCTCCATGCTTGATCACACTGTTGTCATGATAGAATTTCATCAGATCCAAACCGGTACCTAATCTATTTCTTCGTGCATAAATAGTGGAGCAAGGGGCGATTATCTCGATAAAGGAGAATCCCTTCTTATTCATTGCTTCAGTGATGGAGCGAGCCAGCCTTCGCACATGCAAACAAGTCCAGCGCGCCACATACACCGCACCACAGGATGCCACTAAATGAGGTAAGCTGAAGGGCTGTTCAAAGTTCCCATAAGGTGAAGTGGACGTATTTGCCGTAAGCGGAGTAGTTGCCGCTGTTTGTCCACCGGTCATGGCGTAAACGAAGTTATTGATGCACAAGACCACCAGGTCCATATTTCTTCTCGCCGCATGGATCAAGTGATTTCCTCCAATTCCAGCGATGTCTCCATCTCCGCTGATTACCACCACTTTAAGCTCCGGGTTTGCCAGCTTCAGTCCAGTGGCAAAAGGGATGGCGCGTCCGTGAGTGGAGTGAAAGGAGTCGAGTTTGATATATCCGGCGCTTCTGCCCGAACAGCCGATACCTGAGACCACACATACTTTATCCAGCGGCGTTTCGACCTTTTTCAAAGCCTCGGCAAAAGAGGTCAGCGCTGTTCCGATCCCGCAGGTGGAACACCAGATGTGCGGTATCCGGTCCATCCGCAGAATGTTCTCCATGGGATGTTCGGACATATCCACCGGTTCTGTTAACGCATTAGTAGGATTCATTTCACGGCCTCCTTGATAGCTTTGTATATATCTTCCGGATTATGCACCCATCCCCCTCCATGCGGGACCAAGATCACCTTCGCTTTACCGGCAACGCAGCGTTCTACCTCGTAGTACATCTGACCATAATTCATCTCCACCACTACCATAGCTTTCACCTTGCCTGCCAGCTCCCGGATCTTCTTTTCCGGGAAAGGCCAGACGATAATGGGTCGAAGCAATCCCACCTTGATCCCTTCTTTTCTCGCTTTCTGAAGAGCCGGGATGGAGACCCGGGAGCTTATCCCGTAAGAGAATATCACCACCTCCGCATCCTTCATCTCCATCTCCTCTATCTCCTCCAGTTCGTCTGAATGCAGCCTGATCTTCTCCACTAATCTTCTCACCAGCTGCTCCTGTATCTCCCAGCTCATTACCGGATAGCCCTTCATGTCGTGAGTTAAACCGGTTATGTGTATCTTGTATCCGTCTCCGGCTTTGACCATCTCCGGTATCATATCCGGTCCGGGTTTGAAGGGGAGATATTCACTGGGGGGGAGTTTGGTATAACGCCGGGGATAAAGCTCTATCTCCTCCGCCTTCGGGATCACCACCTTCTCGGTCATGTGTCCTACGCATTCGTCCGCCATCACCAGTACCGGCACCCGGTACTTCTCGGCTAGGTTAAAGGCTCTTATGGTGATTTCAAAGCATTCCTGAGGCGAGTTCGGTGAAAGAGCGATGATCTCGTAATCCCCGTGCGATCCCCACCGTGCCTGCATCATGTCCGCCTGCCCGGGAAGGGTGGGTAACCCGGTGGACGGTCCTCCTCTCTGCACGTTTATCACCACACAGGGGGTCTCCATCATGGCTGCCAGCCCGATGTTTTCCATCATCAAAGAGAAGCCGGGACCCGAGGTGACGGTCATCGCTTTCACCCCTCCCCAGGCCGCTCCTATCACCGCTGCCATCGATCCCATCTCGTCCTCCATCTGAATAAAAACGCCTCCCACGTAGGGAAAGCGCTCCGCTATCCTCTCCGCCACCTCGGTGGACGGGGTGATCGGATATCCGGCTAAGAAACGGCAGCCCGCTGCAATCGCTCCCTCCGAGCAGGCATGGTCGCCGTCTAAATAATGTTCCCCGGTTAAAACACCTTTAGGATCAGCTTTCAACTTTTTCCACCTCCTGCTTGTCGGGTTTCTTCTTCTTTTTCTCCGTTACGAAAATGGCAAATTCCGGACAGAGCATTTCGCATAAACCGCAGAAAACACAGGTGTTTTCCTTGGCGACCAAGGGAGGATGATAACCCTTGGTGTTGAACTCCGAGGAGAGCTCCAAAACGTCCTGAGGACAATATTCCACACAAAACCCGCATCCTTTGCATCTCTCCTTGATGATGTGTAATTCTCCATGGGGTATTTCCAGCTTGTCGGAATCTAACGGTTTTCTCCAGAATTTTCCCATCGAGGTTGGCGTCATGATTTGACCTCCGCTAAGCTAATTTAAAGAAGCGTTTTGTGTACCGCATATTTTGTCTGAATAAGATAAATTTAATTCTATTTTAGTCAAGTCATATTTTTCCACAGAGTCCCTCAAGTCAATAGATCACCCCTCTTTTAAATGCTATTGAAAATACGCAAATAAATTGGATTTTATACCCTAAAGGCTATCTTTCGAATGGATTTACTACTTTGTCGGGTAACAAATAGGGTGAGAGAACCCCTTTTGTGCGGATTAGAATAGATTTTATGTATCAGCTTCGAAGTATAAAGGTTTCCCTCTATACTCAAATCTCTATACTCTTAGCTCAGACATAAGCTATGGCCTCTATCTCTATTTTCATCCCTTTGGGAAGACGACTGACTTCGATGGTGGCTCTGGCCGGGGGATCGGTTTTGAAATACTGACTATAAATCTCGTTCATCACTCCAAAATCGTCCATGGTTTGCAGAAAAACCGTGGTTTTCACCACCTTTTCCAGGCTCGAACCAGCTGCCTCGAGGATAGCTTTGAGGTTTTCCAATACCAGTCTGGTCTCCTGGGCGGTCCCGCCGTGAAATTTGTCTCCGGTTTTTGGGTCCAGGGCAATCTGTCCGGAGACGAAAATCAGTGATTCCCCCGTTAATTTGATCGCCTGCGAATATGGACCCACTGCTCGGGGAGCATTCTCTGTATGAACTACCGACCTGGGCATATGTTTACCTCCTTAATACCTTTAGTTCAAAGAATTATAAGTCCTCAATAGCCATTGAGAGATTCAAATTTAAGGCTTCTCTTTTAATAAAACTGAATTCGCTAACTATGTCAAATATTTTTTTTGGTTTTTGTTTAGGATTAATGTGCTTTTGTGTTTTTTGGCACTTATGGAGAATTCGAGTTTTGTGAAACAACCAGAAGATTGATTCCAAGTAGAGTATTAAGATGATTTTATGAACCGAAGTTCGGAAGATCCGAATTCAGAGATTCGGACACCTCATCTTTATCTTCCTGAGTGGGAACTGGTTGGAGTTCGACTTGGTGCGGTGCTGACTCCATTAAGTTCAGTTTGCTTTCAAATTTCTGCAGCTTTCTGTCTGCGGAATCATAGCAGGTCTGGGCATTGCGTAGATGCGTCCGTACCAGCTCAAAATCCCGATAGAATCTGGTGAAATCGACCCTCAGTCGGTCTAGAGCAGAGATGATCTCTAAAGCATTCTCCTCTATCTCCAACCCCTTGAGACCAAAGATGATGGTCTGCAGATAGGCATAGAAGGTATTCGGTGAAACCGGAATCA
>JBDROD010000309.1:0-10742 GCA_043810415.1 Candidatus Zixiibacteriota bacterium
GCGCGCATAATTATCATCCCATACCGGTGGTCCTGTCCCGAGGGGAGGGAGTGTTTCTGTGGAGCCCGGAGGGGAAGCGCTATTTTGATTTTCTCTCGGCTTACAGCGCGGTGAATCAAGGGCACTGTCGTCGCCGGCTGGTGGCGATCGTCCGAGAACAGGTGGGAATTCTGACCTTGACCTCCCGCGCCTTTTACAATAACTGGCTGGGACCTTTTGAAGAGAAGATGACCAGACTGTTCGGTTACGATAAACTATTACCGATGAATTCCGGGGCAGAGGGGGTGGAGACCGCCATCAAGTTAGCCCGGCGCTGGGGCTACGACAGAAAAAAAGTTTCCCCGGATAGGGTCAAGATCATCGTCTGCGAAAACAACTTTCACGGGAGAACCACCACCATCGTAGGATTCTCCACCGATCCGGAAAGCTATGGGGGATTCGGACCGTTCACCCCGGGCTTTGTCACCATTCCATTTGACGATCCGGAAGCTTTACGTTCTGCTATCGATGAAAATACGGTGGCCTTCTTGGTCGAGCCGATCCAGGGGGAAGCGGGGGTAAACGTTCCTAAAGATGGTTATCTTAAGTCCTGTCGAGAAATCTGCACCCAAGCAAACGTGCTTATGATCGCCGATGAGATCCAAACCGGGCTTTGCCGGACCGGCAGGATGCTGGCTTGTGAGTATGAAAAGGTGCGTCCGGACATACTGATCTTGGGGAAAGCCCTTTCCGGCGGTTTCATGCCGGTCTCTGCGGTTTTGGCGGATGATGGGATCATGCTGACCATCAAGCCGGGACAGCACGGCTCCACTTTCGGGGGCAATCCTTTGGCTTGCCGCATCGCCATGGAAGCCATGGATATTCTGATCAAGGAAAAGTTGGCCGATAATGCAGCTAAAATGGGGGATATTTTCCGGTCTGAACTAAATGAGATAAAATCCCCTCTGATCAAAAACATTCGCGGCAAAGGATTGCTTAACGCCATGGTGATCCAGCCGATAAATGTAAAGGAAAAGAGCAAGACCGCCTGGGATGTGTGCTTGTCCTTGGCGGAAAACGGACTTTTGGCCAAACCGACCCACGATCATATCATCCGGTTTGCTCCGCCATTGGTGATTACCAAAGAGCAGATCCATGAATGTGTCGATATAATTAAACGGACGCTAAGTCAATTTGTATGATCGGGAACAAAAGGCAAATGGTAGGAATGAGGGTTCGAGGGGTCGAGGATTCGAGGGGTCAAGGGATAAGATGAAGGCGCTTACTTGAGGTTCTAGAAGATAAACCCTGGAACCCTTTTCAACCACGCTGGAGAAAATACAAATTTAAACGAAAATGATCGAGCAACTCAAAGTTATAATCAAAGAGGAGGATCTAAAGCAAAGGATTAAAAAGCTGGCGGAGGAGATATCGCATGATTACCGGGGAAAAAACCCGATTCTGGTGGGGATACTCAAAGGGAGTTTTGTCTTCCTGGCGGACCTGATTCGGGAGCTTTCCATACCTCACCGGATAGATTTCATCTCGGTGGCCAGCTACGGTCCGGGAAAGAAACACTCCGGGGTGGTCAAGTGGCTCAAAGATTTGAGCATAAATATAGAGGGGGAACACGTAATAATAGTTGAGGATATCATAGATTCTGGTCTCACCTTAAATTACATCCGAAACAATCTTTTGACCAGAAACCCCAAAAGCTTGAAGATTGTAACGCTGTTGAATAAAAAAAGGAGCAGGCGGAAAATAAAAGTTCCCTTGAAATACGTAGGGTTTTCCATACCGGATGAGTTTGTGGTGGGCTATGGATTGGATTACGATGAAAAGCATAGAAATCTTCCTTTCATCGCCCAACTTCCGGATTCTACTTCTTCGAAAAGTGGAAAAGGTGGAGGAAACCAAACCACAAGCTTACCTTAAAAAGGATGAAAAAATATGAGCAAAAATAACCAGCGAGTTTTCAATAAAACCTTCCCCTCCCTCCTGGATTCCGATCGTGGGTCAAATCTATTTGCCCAGGGGGATAAAGGGGATAAAGGAGGGAGAAGAGGTCGGCTGGGTGGTTCACCGGATGGCCGCAAACCTCCGGATGGACAGAAAAACGGATTCAGGTGGAAAAAGGGGACCCGCACCCTGATCTTCTGGGTGTTCCTTCTGCTTTTCTCCATCTCCTTGTTCCAGTACTATTCCCGCAACAAGGGGGGTGAAGTGGTCATTACCTACACCGAGTTCATGCAGCAGTTACAGGACGGCAATATAAAAAACGTGACCTTTGTGGAAAAAGACATCGAGGGGGAATTTTCGAAGGTGTTTGTCAAGACCGAGGGGGAAAAATCCGAGCAGTACAGCAAGTTCAAACTCCACATCCCGTTCGATGACCCTTCGCTTCTGACCAAATTGCAGGAAAAAAACGTGGGGATAAACGCCAAGACAGCCGGTACCAACTGGTCCGGGATTCTCTTGACCTCCCTTCCCTGGATAATTCTAATAGTCTTCTGGATCTTCATCATGCGGCAGATGCAGGGTGGTGGAGCCAAGGGGCTTTTCTCCTTCGGCAAGAGCAAAGCCAAGCTTCTAACCGGAGACAGCCCCAAGGTGACCTTCGAAGATGTGGCCGGAGCGGATGAAGCCAAGCAGGAGCTTCAGGAGGTGATTGAGTTTCTCAAAGATCCCGGTAAGTTCCAGAAGCTGGGAGGAAAAATCCCCAAAGGGGTGCTCCTTTTGGGAGCTCCGGGAACCGGCAAGACCCTTTTGGCCCGGGCGGTAGCGGGCGAAGCCGGAGTGCCCTTCTTCAGCATGAGTGGATCGGATTTCGTGGAGATGTTTGTGGGAGTAGGCGCTTCCCGGGTGAGGGACCTGTTTGACCAGGGGAAAAAGAACGCGCCTTGTATCCTATTCATCGATGAGATAGATGCGGTGGGACGGCACCGGGGTGCGGGATTGGGAGGGGGACACGACGAGCGGGAGCAGACCTTAAACCAGCTGTTGGTGGAGATGGACGGGTTCGAGTCCAATGAAGGGGTAATCCTTTTAGCCGCCACCAACCGACCCGACGTTTTGGATCCGGCTCTTTTAAGGCCGGGTAGATTCGACCGGCAGATCGTGGTGGATGTTCCGGACGTGAAGGGGAGAGAGGGGATCTTAAAAGTCCATACCCGTAAATTACCCTTAGCGACAGATGTGAATCTCACCATCATCGCCCGGGGAACCCCCGGCCTCTCCGGGGCGGACTTGGCCAATATCGTAAATGAAGCTGCACTTCTCGCTGCCAGAAGGAGCCATGACAAAGTTGCCATGCAGGATTTTGAGGATGCCGAAGATAAGGTGATGATGGGAACGGAGAGAAGAAGCCTGGTGATCACCGAAGAGGAGAAGAAACTAATCGCCTACCACGAATCCGGACATGCCCTGATCGGGAAACTGGTTCCCGGCTCCGACCCGGTTCACAAGATGACCATAATCCCCCGGGGTCTGGCCTTGGGCATCACACAATATCTTCCCATTGACGAGAAACATACCCATTCCAGAAAATATTTAGAGACGAAGCTTATGCACCTGATGGGTGGCCGGGTGGCGGAGAAACTGGTGTTTCACGAATTAACCACCGGTGCGGGAAACGACATAGAGAGAGCTACCGAGCTGGCCCGGAAGATGGTGTGCGAATGGGGAATGAGCGACAGGCTGGGTCCTCTGACCTTCGGTAAAAAAGAGGCGCAGATATTCTTAGGCCGGGAGATTGCCACGCACCGGGATTACAGCGAAGAGACCGCCCAGGAAATAGATAAAGAGGTCAGAAGGGTTGTAGAAGAGTCGGAGAAAAAAACAACCGAGCTTTTGAGCGTTAACCTAGACAAGCTTCACCTTTTGGCAGGAGCCCTTCTGGAAAAAGAGATACTGGACGGGGAGCAGATCGACCGGATACTGCGGGGGGAAAAATTAGCCCCGAACAAAGTGGAGACGGAGAAAGCGTAATTTGTCCGCCGGTATGCACCATACGGTGCATACCACCGTCCGCTGTCCGTTGCAAAAGCCAATACGTTAGTTAACTCACCCTAAATCCCTCTCTTGGAAAGAGAGGGACTTTTATTCTCCTTCTCTTTTTAAGAGAAGGGGTCAGGGGATGAGTTCTAGGAGAGATGATCATAAATAAAGTATCTTTAAAAATGTAATGATTATTTCTTTCAAGAATAAAAAGTTCGACCTTTCCTCCCGCACCCATATTATGGGTATTTTGAACGTTACTCCGGATTCATTCTCCGATGGGGGCAGATTTTACAAATTCGATGAGGCCGTAAGACAAGGGATGAAAATGGCTGAGGAGGGGGCGGACATTATCGATGTGGGGGGGGAATCCACCCGTCCCGGTTCTCATCCGGTTTCCTTGGAGGAGGAGCTCTCCCGGGTGATTCCGGTGATCGAATCTTTGTCCAAACAGTTGGATGTTCCTATCTCCATAGACACCTACAAAGCGAAAGTCGCCCAAGAGGCACTAAATGCCGGGGCACAGATGATAAACGACATCAGTGCTCTGAGGTATGATCCGGAGATGAAGAAGATGGCAGCTCAATATGACGTCCCGGTAGCTCTGATGCACATCCAGGGGACACCCAGAACCATGCAGGAGCATCCGTGGTACGAGGACGTGATCGGCGAGATAACCGATTACTTGAAAGAGAGCATCCAGATCGCCAAAGACGCAGGAATCGACCAGGCAAAGATAATAATCGATCCGGGAATCGGATTCGGAAAAAGACCAAAGGACAATTTAAATATCTTGAAAAATCTAAAAGAATTTTCTATATTGAATCGTCCGATTTTAATTGGCTGCTCCCGAAAATCCTTCGTCGGCAAGATACTCAACCTGCCGATGGAGGAGAGATTGGAGGGAAGTTTGGCAGCATTAGCCGTGGCGGTGATGAACGGCGCCCACATCGTGCGGGTGCATGATGTGAAAGAGAGCAAGAGAGTAGTAAGTATGGTTAATGCAATTTTACAGGTAGATTGAAGAAAATATCCCGGAGGGGTAGCGGAGCAGAAGAAACTATTGGCGAAGGAGGGACTTAGAGTAATCGCCAAAGGGAAAAAATCTGTAGTGGCGGATTTTGAAAAGCATTTGGTAAAGGCATGACTTGATGAATTGTCGCTGCGACACAATAGTATGCGATCGTTCATTCAAGCCAAGGCTCAGGTAAATCCAATGATCAGCGGTTACTTGTAAGACCTCATAAAGAAAAAGATATGGAACTGTTTCACGTTAGCTTTTTGAAATTCACCTTGATCGATTTGATCGACGTCCTGGTGGTGGGATACCTCTTCTACCGTCTTTTGGTCTTGATGAAAGGGACCCGGTCGGTGCAGATCGTCTTCGGACTTTTCCTTCTTTTCGTGGTCTCCTTTCTGGCTTTCTGGTTCCGGCTGGAGGGGCTCAGGTGGCTCATCTCCAACATTGCCACGGTGGGGATCATCGTTTTAGTGATCGTGTTTCAGCCCGAGCTGCGGAGCGCCTTAGCCCAGATCGGACAAACCCGTCTCTTTCGTCTTTTCTTCAAGTATAAAAAGGAGAAGACCATAGATGAGCTGGTTAAGACCGCCATAAAGCTTTCACAGCTTAGGTACGGGGGCCTTCTGGTTTTGGGTCGAGAGATCGGCTTGAGAGATTTGATAGACACCGGCAAGCCGATCAATGCCTTGGTCTCCGCCGACCTGTTGGTGACCATATTCACCCCATATACCCCCTTACACGACGGTGCGGCTATCATGCAGGGGGATTATATACTGGCGGTGGCTTGCACCCTTCCCCTGACCACCAATCCAAGGTATAGCCAGCTTTTTGGCATGCGGCATAAAGCTGCCATCGGAGTGACCGAGGAATCGGATGCCATTGCCATTGCGGTTTCGGAGGAGACGGGGAACTTATCGGTGGCTTTCAAGGGGGTGCTGTACGAGGACATCGATAAGACCAAACTGAAGGAAACCTTGGTCCGCATGGTAAAATCGGGATAGAAGAGAGCAAATTAAAAATTCAAATAGAAAAATGTAAAATTGCAGGTCAAAATTCAAAATTGGGAGTAAGGTAGCTGAACATATTAAAAAGATATAGGAGCGAGGGATCAGGTTGAGCGAGCAGGTGCTCCCGTCTGGGAAGCGAAGCATCTCCGAGAGAAGCATTCAAGCTATTTGATTATTCGGTCGTCCATGTGTACTCCCACAGAATAACACGTGAATCGCATATGCGGGGTGTTAATTTTAATTTTTGAATTTTTAATATTAATAGAATCAGCCTCAATTAAGCAGTATTATCAAATTTGATTCTCTGAGCATAAATCTTCTCTTTTTTCTGATTATGCAGTTTGTCGATTATGCGGAAATTATGGTCAAGGCCGGCAACGGGGGGAGAGGATGCATCAGCTTCCGGCGGGAGAAATACGTCCCCAAAGGGGGACCGGATGGAGGGGACGGGGGAAATGGTGGGAACGTTATTGTTCAGGCAGATCCGCACATGACCACCTTACTCGATTTCCGTTACAAAAGACATTATAAAGCGGAAAACGGGGAGCAGGGAAAGGGGGCTTTAAAACACGGGAGAAACGGTAAAGAGGTGGTGATAAAAGTTCCACGTGGAACGATAATCCGGGATCTGAATTCGGGATTGGTATTGGCAGACATAACCCGGAAAGATCAAAGCGTGGTGGTGGCTTACAGGGGGAAAGGGGGGAGAGGAAACGCTCATTTCAAATCGTCCACCCGGCAGTCCCCCCGAAAGGCAGAACCGGGATTGGCAGGAGATGAGCGAAAGCTATCCTTGGAGCTCAAACTCTTAGCGGACGTCGGCATAGTCGGTCAACCCAATGTGGGGAAGTCGACCCTTCTGTCCCGGCTCTCCTCCGCCCGGCCAAAGATCGCAGATTATCCCTTCACCACCCTGGTCCCGAACCTGGGAATGGTCAAGCTGGGGGAGCATGAAAGCTTCGTTCTGGCAGACATACCCGGTTTGATCGAAGGGGCTTCGCAGGGAAAGGGTTTGGGAATTCAATTTCTGAAACATATCCAGAGGACGAAACTGCTCTTGTATCTATTGGACGCAACGGCAGAAGACGTCAAAGCAGAATATCGAGCGCTGAAAAAGGAGATAGAGCTTTTCGACCCCGCACTCTCCCAGCGACCGGAGCTGATAGTGGTAAACAAAATCGATCTGGTGCCTAAACTGAAAAAGATTCGCTTGGGCTCAGGCAAGATTCCGGTTTGTTACATCTCGGCTTTGACCGGAGAAGGATTAAAGGAACTTCTAGGGATTATAAAGTCCCAGTTGAGTGAGATAAGAGGGAACATATAGTTTAGCGAAGCTCGGTTGTCGGTTACGATGCTCGTATCGAAATTCGATATTTGATTTCCCCCTTTTAGGTTTTTCCAGATTCGATCTCAGGTCTTCGAAAACGAAACGAGTTTCGCTACCGATAAACGATATTCGATGCCGTTTTCAACATTTATGCAGATAAAACCGAGAGGATAATACTTGGATCCTTCCGAACTGAAAAGCTGGCTGGCTCTCTATACCGTTCCCACCATTGGTCCGGTTCGCTTCACTGCGTTAGTCAAACATTTCGGTTCCCCGGAAAAGGCAATGTCCGCATCCGAGAGGGAGCTGTCGGAGCTGCCGGATATCGGAGCGGTGATCGCCTCCAACATCAAAAGCAAAATTTCATGGGATAAAGCAGAAGAGCAGGGGAAGCTGGCGGAGAAGAATCAAATCCGGGTAATCACCTTCCAGGATGAGAATTATCCCGAGGCTTTGAAATCGATTTACGATCCGCCCCCTTTTCTTTTCATCCGGGGGAGATCAAGAAGGATGACCGGAATGCGGTGGCGATAGTGGGAAGCCGTTCCGCCTCGCTTTATGGAAAGAGGATCACCGAGAGGATCGGCCGGGAGCTGGTGAAAAACGGGATCACGGTGGTGAGCGGTCTGGCACGGGGAATCGATTCGCTCGCCCATCTCTCCGCCTTGAAAGAAGGGGGGAGGACCTTGGCGGTATTCGGATCGGGGCTGGACGTGATCTACCCGCCGGAGAACGAAAAACTGGCAGAAAAGATAACATCCAGCGGAGCGATAATTTCCGAATTTTTCCTGGGGACCAAACCCGAAGCACCCAACTTCCCCCGGCGCAACCGGCTGATAAGCGGGCTTTCGCTGGGGGTGGTGATAGTCGAGGCCGGGGCGAAAAGCGGGGCGCTCCTTACCGCCAGCTGCGCTTTGGAGCAGAACCGCGAGGTCTTCGCCATCCCGGGAAATCTGGGGTCGAAAAACAGCGAAGGCACCAATACCCTGATCAAACAGGGAGCTAAGCTGGTCACCCGGGTGGAGGATATCTTAGAAGAGCTGAAGATAACCCGAAAGGGTGATAAATCTCCTTTAGTCCCCCCGGAACAGGATTTATCCCAGCTAACGGAGGCGGAGAAAAGCATATTCAGCTTGATCTCGGATGAGCCGCATCACATCGACAAGATAGCCGGCTTGGCCTCTTTGGGGGTGCCTCAAACCTTAAGCACGCTTCTCTCTTTGGAATTGAAAGGTCTGGTGAAACAGCTTTCGGGGAAGATGTTTGTGCGGACGTAGGATTAAAGACCCACTCAAGGGCAATAATCTTTCTGGCATATCATTCCAAGACTAGTGCTCTGTAACATAAATTTATTCACTATCGAAATAGGGTAATCTATGGCTCTATTCCCTCACCATCCTGAATAAGTCGATCTGTGGGCGAAAGCCCATATTAGTATGGAGGGAGTTCACTTCATTCCACGACCTAAAGGTCATGGCAATAAATTGTGACACCTACCATACCCTAAACTCATGTTACAGTCCACCCGTCGCAGACGGGTTTTGAGAATCTCAAGATCCGGTGTTTCGCTAGTCTCAACATGACAAGCAAGCTTGTTTTACAAATATTTTGAGTTCGCCATCATCCAAAAACTTGCATTTCCCGTCCATTTGATATAAATTGTGATGGAATGCGTTCGATAATGAATCTGAGTAGAGATAGAATATTTCCGCTTGCAGGGAAAGGGGAGTATTTTGGTAGAAAGAAAGATTCAGGTGATCAATAAATTGGGACTGCATGCCCGACCCTCCTCCACGCTTGCGCAGACGGCATCCAAGTTCAAATCGGAGATAAAACTGCAGAAAGGGGAGGTGGAGGTAAATGCCAAAAGCATCCTGGGGGTGATGATGCTGGCAGCAGAGGTGGGGAGCGAAATACTCCTGAAGGCGGATGGGGAGGATGAGGAGCAGGCGGTGGAGACCCTGGTCAAATTGTTCGAAGAAAAATTCGGAGAGGAATAGGTGAAAAGGAAAAACAAGGGTATCTGTACCATCTACCGGGGAAATCCCGCTTCCCCCGGCGTGGTCATAGGCAAGGTATTTCTGCTTAACCGCGAGAGCGTCGAGGTGAGCGAAGAGAAAATCCCGGAGAACGAGGTCAGCAAGGAGATCCTGAAATTCAAGAAAGCGCTGAACGAAACCAAAGAGGAGCTTCTCATAACCAGGGAGAAAGTGGCGAAGAGAATCGATCCTGATCACGCCAGGATTTTCGACGCCCAGATCATGATCTTAGAGGACGAGCTGATCAATGATGCGGTGATTGAAAAGATCAAAAAGTTCCGGAGCAATGCCGAGTTCGTTTACCGTAAAGTGATCGAGGAGACGGTGAAAGCCCTATCCGCCACCAAGGACGAATATCTCAAGGAAAGAATACTGGACATCCGGGCGGTGGAAAACCGTTTGATCTATAACCTTTTGGGGATAAAACACTTAACCATCGAGAGCATCGATACGCCGGTGATATTGGTGGCGCATTCCCTTTCCCCCAGCGACGTGGTGCACATGAAAAAGGAGAGCATCCTGGGTTTTGCCACCGATCTGGGCGGACGGACTTCGCACGTGGCCATCCTGGCAAAATCGATGGGGATTCCTGCCGTAGTCGGGCTGAAGAACTTCTTCGAGCAGGTGCAGGATAAGCAGAAAATCATCCTGGACGGGGTTAAGGGGGAGATGGTGGTCTGTCCGGATGAGGATACTCTGGTGGAATATGAGAAGAGAAGGAAATTCATCTTAAAAAGGACGGCGGAGCTCTCCCAGCTGAGATCCTTGCCGGCGGAAACTTTAGATGGACGGAAAATCGAGCTTTCCGCCAATATAGAGTTTCCGGCAGACACCGACGCCGCTTTGGAATACGGGGCAGAGGGGATCGGATTGTTCCGCACCGAGTACTTATATATCACCCGGGCGGGTTTTCCCACCGAGGAGGAGCAGCATCAGGCCTATCAGGAGGTGATGGAGAAGGTATGCCCCGGATCCGTCATCTTAAGAACCTTTGATTTGGGCGGCGACAAATTCGGTCCTCATGACGGGAGCGTGGTCGAAGCCAATCCCTTTCTGGGGTGGAGAGCCATCCGGGCCAGCCTGGACCTTCCGGACCTTTTCAAAATTCAACTTCGAGCCATGCTGAAAGCCAGCGCCAAAAAGAGCATCAAGATCATGTTTCCCATGATCTCGGAGGTGGAGGAGCTGAAGAAAGCCAAAGCCATACTGAAAGAGGCAAAGGAGGAGCTTAAACGCAAGAAGATCCCGTATGACGAGAAGATCCCGGTGGGGATCATGGTGGAGATACCTTCAGCCGCACTGGCGGCGGACTCTCTGGCCAAGGAGTGTGATTTCTTCAGCATCGGGACCAACGATCTTATCCAGTACACCCT
>JBDROD010000310.1:0-7534 GCA_043810415.1 Candidatus Zixiibacteriota bacterium
CTGACCACGCTTCTCTCCGATCCGGCAGTGATTTCGGACCGGAACCGATATAGGAAATTCGCCAAGGAGCATAACGAGCTGAGCGAAATCGTCTCCTTCTCTTCCGAATACAAAAAGCTGCTCCATTCGATCGAGGAGGACGAGAAGATCCGCAAAGAGTCGAGGGATGAGGAGCTGGTGGAGATGGCAAAAGCGGAGTTGGAGGAGCTTTATCCCAAAAAGCAGGAGTACGAGGAGAAGCTGAAACTGATGCTTTTACCCAAGGATCCCAAGGATAACCGGAACACCATCATGGAGATCCGGGCGGGGACCGGAGGGGAGGAGGCGGCTCTCTTTGGCGCAGACCTTTACCGGATGTACGCCAAATATGCGGAGAAAAAGGGGTGGAGGGTGGAGGTGATGAACTCCAATCCCACCGGCATGGGAGGGTTCAAGGAGATCATCTTTTTGGTGGAGGGGGAGAATGCATACGGCACGCTGAAGTATGAAAGCGGGGTGCACCGGGTGCAGAGGGTGCCGGTCACCGAAGCCTCGGGGAGAATCCATACTTCCGCCGCCTCGGTGGCGGTCCTGCCGGAGGCAGAGGATATCGAAGTGGAGATCAAACCCGAGGATTTAAGGGTGGACGTCTTCCGGTCATCCGGACCGGGGGGACAGTCGGTGAACACCACCGACTCGGCGGTGAGGATCACCCATATTCCCACCAACACCGTGGTTACCTGTCAGGATGAGAAGTCTCAGCTAAAGAACAAGAATAAAGCCATAAAAGTACTGCGCGCCCGGCTCTTGGACAAAGCCACCGTGGAGCAGACCACCAGGATCGCCCAGGAGAGAAAAATCATGGTGGGAAGCGGGGATCGCTCGGAGAAAATCAGAACCTACAACTTTCCTCAAGGTAGGGTGACCGATCACAGAATCGGCTTGACATTGTATAGATTAGAGAACATTTTGGTAGGAGAGATAGATGAATTCGTGGAGGCTTTGAAAAAAAAGGAGCAGGAAGAGAAACTGCAGAGCTCGAAAGCATAAAAATGTCCACAGTCCACGGTCGACAGTCCACAGTTTAAATCGCTAATGGATTTTCGGTCGTCGATAACGGATTATAGATAAGGGAGATTTGTAGATATGAAGTTATGGAAAATCGGACTGGCACTCCTTTTTACCGTCCTCCTTTTAGGTTACGCCCGAAGGACCACCATGGTGCGTTCGGTGCATAAGGTGGTGGAGCAGAGCGATATAGAAATCGACCACCATACCGTTCCCAAGCAGGTGGGCGACCAGATTCCGGTTATCTCCGCTAAGGTGGTGGGAGCCACGCAGGTTAATCTTATATACAAGATCGGTCAGAATGGGGAATATAATCGAGTACCGATGAACCGTGCTCCAAACGCGGAGAACTTTTTTACCGCATCCCTTCCCCACTATCCCAAGGCGACCAAAGCCTGGTATTTCATAGAAGCCGTGAAAAGGATGGCAGACGGAGAGGTAAGGATTACCCTTCCGGATGAAAGCAAGCCGGATTTCAAACCGATTCTCCTCAAGTATGAAGGGGTGGTCCCTCTCTACATCATCATTCCCCACGTTTTATGCAACTTCGCAGCTATATTCTTTGCGGCTTTGACTTTATTTTCTGCCATAGATGTGAGAAGAGGAAAAATGTCACTGAAAGAGGCGATCAAATTTCCCCTTATCACTTTCATCCTTCTGTTTTTGGGATTTATCCCCTTTGGAATTGCCATGAACTGGTTTGCCTTTGGAGTGACCTGGGAGGCGGTCCCCTTCGGAAGGGACGTAACCGATAACAAATCCCAGATAATATTGCTCTTTTGGCTGGCAACTTTGATTTTAGTCAAGGGGACCCTATGGGGCAAGGGGGAGGAGAAAAATTTAGTATCGGAACGGGGTTATTTTACCCTGGTGATCGTCTCTTTGATAGTAACCATTGCCATGTATGCGATTCCGCACAGTTTCATTGTTTGATTATTATTATTGTGACTATATGAAGAAATGAGTAATTACTTAAGATGACGTTAAGGAAAGGGAAGTATGGAAGACTGGGCAAAATTAGCTGAGCGGGCTTTGACCATCGCCAAAGATAAGGGGGCAACTTACTCAGATATCCGGATCGAGGAGATGGGGGAGGAGAATCTGAGCGTCAAAAGCGGAGTGGTGGATTTGGTCGAAAAGTCGACGGATTTCGGTTTCGGAATCAGGGTGATCGCCGACGGTGCCTGGGGATTTGCCGCCAGCGCCGATTTGAATCCGAAAAGCATCGAGCAGACCGCATATCTGGCGGTGGAGATCGCCAAAGCCAGCGCCTTGGTCAAAAACAAAGAGGTGGTCTTTTCCCCTCTTTCAAAAATAACGGATTCTTATGAAACTCCAACCGTCACCGACCCTTTTTCCATCCCCCTAAAGGAGAAGACAGATTACCTTTTGTTCCTGGACGGTTTGTTGAATAAAGTCTCGGGGATCAACCAAACCGAAACGTTCATGAGTTTCATCCGGAGGAACAAATTCTTTGCCAGCTCGGAGGGATCGGTGATCCAGCAGTTGATCATCCAGAGCGGGGCAGGGATATCCGCCACCGCCCAGGCAGGTGCCCCTTCGGGTGCCATGAGAGGACGTCCCGACATGGCGACTCGGTCTTATCCTAATTCCAGCGGACAACACCAGACCAAAGGCTACGAGTTGATCCAAGAGATGGAGTTTGAGAAAAATACGGAAAGAATAGCCCGGGAGGCGGTGGCTTTGCTTTCCGCCAAGGAGTGCCCCTCCACCAACACCACTGTGGTTCTGGACGGCACCCAGTTATCCCTGCAGATTCATGAATCCATCGGTCACCCTTTGGAGCTGGACCGGGTATTCGGAGCGGAAAGGAACTTCTCCGGTACCAGCTTCGCCACCCCGGACAAATTGAACCGGCTGAGATACGGTTCGGAGATAGTGAACGTGGTCAACGATTCCACTGCACCTTTTGGCTTGGGGACCTTTGGCTATGACGACGAGGGGGTGAAAGCCAACCGGAGCTTCTTGATAAAAAATGGTATCCTGGTCGGTTACTTGACTTCCCGCGAAACCGCACCTTTGATTGGCACGACCAGCAATGGCTGCATGCGGGCATCCAGCTGGGCCAACGTCCCTATTATCCGGATGACCAACACCAATCTTTTGCCCGGAGACAAGACTTTCGAGCAGATCATCTCCGAGGTGGATGACGGTATCTATATGCAGACCGTTCGCACCTGGTCGATCGACGATACCCGGGAAAATTTCCAGATGGGATGCGAGATCGGCTGGGAGATAAAAAACGGCAGACTGGGGGAGATGATCAAAAGTCCCTCTTACTCCGGAAAGACGGTCGAGTTCTGGAACTCCTGCGATGCCATAGCCGACGAGAGATCGTGGGAGATCTGGGGCACACCCAACTGCGGCAAAGGTCAACCCGGTCAGAATATGCCTACCAGCCAGGGATGTTCGCCGGCAAGGTTCAGAAACGTGAAGGTGGGAAGTTGATGTTTTTTTACCCCTCACCTTAGTCCTCTCCCCAGAGGGGAGAGGAGAATGGTCCTCTCTCCCCTTATGGGAGAGAGTTAGAGTGAGGGGGCAATACATGACTATACATATGAGTTAATAAATAAGAGTCCCAAGATGTTAGATAAAAAAGAAATTTTCCACATTCTTCAAAAGGGGTTAGAATTCTCCAAAGCAGATCAAACTGAATTGCTTTTCATGGGCGAGAATTTTTCCCTCTCCCGGTTTGCCGAGAACGTGATCATTCAGAACATATCCCGCCTGGATCATACCATCATGGCTCGGGCAGTTCTGGGGAAAAAGCTGGGGGTGGCGGTGACCAATCAAACCGACGATGTCTCGATCAGAAAGTTGGTTCAAACCGCCATAGAGATCGCCGGCTTTCAAAAGGAGGATCCGGATTTTTTCTCGCTCCCCCAATCCCCTCCCGCTCCCCAGGTCAACGGATTCTATAAAAAAACGGCCCGGTTTTCACCTCGGGATAGAGCCAGAGGAATAGAGAAGTCGGTAAAGGCTTGCCAGGCGCAGAAATTGAATGGTACCGGGATGTTTCAAACCGAAAGCAATATAACCGCGGTGGTCAACTCATTAGGAACCAAGCAATACTGCGACGAAACCAAGACTCAGTTTTCGCTGACCGCCAGCTTGAGCGATAACGCATCCGGCTGGGCACAGGCTTATAACCAGGATGTGGGAAAAATCAATATAGAGGAGGTCACCCAAAGGGCGATTTCGAATGCCCTGCTTTCCCAGAATCCGATCGAGCTTCCACCGGGAGAATATACCGTTATCTTAGAGGAAGCGGCGGTGGCATCGCTTTTATTGTTTTTGGCGTTCCTCGGTTTCGGGGCAAAAACTTTCACCTCGGGACGGAGTTTCATGGCGGGGAATATCGGACAGAAGATCACCGGTGACAACATCACCATAGTCGAGAACCCCTATGATCCGTTGATGAATACCATGCCCTTTGATTATGAAGGGGTGGTCAAAAAGAGGGTTCCCTTGATTGAAAACGGCGTGGCTGTGGGGGTGGTGTACAACTCCTACTATGCCAACAAAGCCAGAGTGGAATCGACGGGACATGCGCTTTTACCCAACAACACCTTCGGTCCCTATCCCAAGAACATGGTGATGGCGGGAGGCAATTCCAGCATGGATGAGATGATAGCGAGTACGGATAAGGGGATCTTAATCACCCATTTCTGGTACATCAACTACTTGAATCCGATGAAGACAATGGTTACCGGGACCACCCGGGACGGGACTTTCTTAATCGAGAAGGGAAAGATCAAATCCGCGGTGCAAAACATGCGCATCGGCCAGAGCATCCTGGAGGCTTTCTCCAATGCGACGATGATCAGCAAAGAGAGAAAGCTCTGCCCCCAGTTCGGGGTGGTGATGTACGTGCCGGCGATGAAGAGAGAGGAGTTTACTTTCATCGGGGGGTAGTCAACGGATTAAGCGGATGAAACGGATGAAAAGCAACGGAAGTAATCCGCTAAATCCGTTGCATCCGTTGACGGGAATGTAATATTTTATGCCTAATCAAATACCTCATCAAAATCTTGCTTATCAGATCATCGGTGCAGCAATGGAGGTGCATTCACAGTTAGGGCCGGGTTATAATGAGGAAATTTATCAGAAGGCATTGGAGATCGAGTTAAGAAATCGGAAGATTCCCTTTGAACCCCAAAGATCAATAGTGATAAAATTCAGAGATGAGATGGTTGGACTAAAAATAATTGATTATTGGGTTGATGATAAGGTGGTGGTTGAGATAAAGGCGCTTTCCCGCTTAGATACCGATCATGAAGCTCAGATTATTTCATATCTAAAAGCTACTGACGGTGAAGTGGGTTTATTGATTAATTTCGGAGAGAAGAAGTTGACATATAAAAGAATACTCCCTCCGGTTAAAGTGAGGGATTGGGAAAAAGGATCATCTGATCAAATAGTCAACGGATTAAGCGGATGAAGCGGATGGAAGGCAAGTGAGGTAATCCGTTTAATCCGTTACATCCGTTGACCGGATTAAAAGAGAGAGCATTATGTTAACCCGCAGAAAATTTCTTAAGATATTCGGGCTGGTTGGTTTGGCGGTTACGGTTCTGCCGTCGTTTTTGGTAAAGAAATCATTTTCATCTTCTGGTGATGATCCGGGAACACACCCGCCTGTGCGGAACTGGCTTTACGGTTCTGCGCGCCGGGGCTGTTCCTCGCCAAAACTGAATTTTGATTACCATGGAAAATTGGAAGATGGTCTGAAGGATCTTGTCAGCCACCGGTTCCCAGCCCTCCCTCGTATTGATTTCGTGTAAGCCAAAACGATTTTTTTCGCATGAGCAATTCCTGTCTTGAGGTCCTCAATCAAGCAGTAGAGAAGCTAAGGTCCGAAGGTATCGACCGCCCCCGCACCAATGCCGAGCTTTTGTTGGAAGCGGTTCTGTATGCCAAAAAGGTTGATCTGTATTTGAACCGTTCTCAAATTCTAACCCCTCAACAGATAGAGAGATTCAATCAATTCATTCAAGAGAGAATATCCGGAAAGCCGCTTCAATATATCATCGGCAGCACCGAGTTTTTCGGTCTGGAATTCAAGGTGAACGAGCATGTCCTCATCCCCCGACCGGAGACCGAAACTATAGTTGAGATTGTTATCGAGCGTCTCAAAAGCCGTCCCTCCCCGAAAATCATCGACATCGGCACCGGATCAGGAGCCATTGCGGTAAGCTTAGCCAGAAATATCAAGAATTCTTTGGTCTTTGCCACCGATATCTCCGAGGGGGCTTTGATGGTGGCAAAGGAAAATGCGAAAATGAATAAAGTTGAGGATCAGATAGAGTTTCTTCAAGGTGATTTATTCGCACCATTAAAGAATAAAAATTTGGAAGGTAAGATGAATTGCGTGGTATCGAATCCGCCGTATGTAAGTCAGGAAGAATTCAACCAGTTGCCCAAAGAGGTACGAGACTATGAGCCGGTGGTGGCTTTGAAATCGGGCTCGCAGGGGATGTCATTCCATAAAAGGATAATAGAAGGGTCGGTTGACTTTTTGAAAAGAGATGGTATATTGGCTCTGGAGGTGGGGTTGGTACAGGCAAAGCAGGTTGCAGGATTTTTAGAGGAAATTGATAAATTCAAGCATGTTGAAATCAAAAAGGATTTGGGGGGGATTGAAAGGGTCGTGATTGCCGCTAAGACTTAACTCTATGAATGGGAGATTAAAACGGTCAATTATTATGGCTATCTTTGCTTTGTGCTTCTCAAATTCGAATAAGCAAAAGGGGTCATGAATACCCTAAAGCACCCATGACCCCAGGTATAAAAAATCTGAATTCTTACTTGCAAACTAATCTTCTGGCGTACATCCTACCCCCGGTGGAGGTCCACCTTTAAAGAGATAGTTAATCAGTTGAACTACATCTCCTATGTCTATTTGATTATCGCAAGTAACATCGCCGCACTTTGTACGATATTCGCACAACGATACGTCGTCTACAAACACATAAGCAGTGTCGGTGTTCGTAAAACCATGTATCTGGATATTAACGAATGCTTCACCACTTTTGGATGATGTAAATCTGAGTTCATGATACGTCCAATCAGGAATAGGTCCATAAAGGTGGAGGCGATAAGAAACATCCTCTATTACGACTTCAATGTCAAGGATTGAATTATCAGGGCTATACGTATCCCTTGTGTCTTTTTCTCTAACCCACATAGAGAGATTGTAAGTTGTGCCACTATCTATGAAAAAAGGCTGTGAAACTAAAGCTGCATCATAGTAGCTTATCCCATTATAGAAAATATAGGTAGCGCATTTACTCCCGCTATGTGGATTGTCCGTTGAAATGCTGAAGCAATGAGAATATCCATAACAATTATCCCAATACTGGAAATCATCCTCAAAACCAGGGTTTTGCACAAAGTTAGAGTCACATGATGCTGCATAAATATGGGGCGTGAGAAATAGACAAATTATGGTAATCATAAAAATCAT
>JBDROD010000311.1:0-2420 GCA_043810415.1 Candidatus Zixiibacteriota bacterium
TGAAATCGGCGAGCTGCCACTCTTCCTCCAGGTAAAGCTGCTTCGCTTCCTGGAGGAGCGGGTGGTCGAACGGGTCGGAGGCCGGGAACAGATCGAGGTGGATACCCGCATCATCGCGGCCACCAACCGAGATCTCAAGGAGGCCATGAAGGATGGAAGCTTCCGGGAGGACCTCTATTTTCGCCTGGGGGTCATCAAAATATCCCTCCCCCCCCTGCGGGAAAGGGCGGGGGACATGATCCTCATGGCCAAGGCCTTCCTGGAGCGCTACACGGACGAGAACAGAAAGAAGATCACGGGGTTCACCGACCAGGCGATGGACGTCATCGAACAGTATGCCTGGCCGGGAAACGTCCGGGAGCTGGAGAACCGGATCAAGCGCGCGGTGATCATGGCCGAGGGGGCGAAGAAGATCACGCCGGCGGATCTGGAGATGGAGGCGCCCCGAACCAGGTATGAGGGGATGGGGCTCAGGGACGCCCGCGAGGCACTGGAAAAGGAGCTGCTTACGAAAGCCCTCTCGCACAACAGGGATAATCTGACCAAGGCTGCGCAGGAGCTCGGCGTCAGTCGCCCCACCTTGTACGACCTGATGGAGAAGTTCGAGATCCCGAAGAAATGATGGCACTGTCGGAACTCTTTACAGTATTGCTATAATCATCTATCTTATTGTATTTACTGTTAGATTCACTTGTGCTGGTATCCTGATCAAATAAAACTGTCGATATTCTTTACAAATCAACCTTCTCGAAAAATTGCATGATCATACATTATGTAATATTTCAATAACTTATCAAATTGGCATTAATATTGCGATTCAGAACCGTCCTACGCCTGGTTCTTCCATCGATACTTGTGCAGTGCAATAGGTTCACACGTTCTTATCAAAAAAAATTATGTAGAGGAATTTCAAGCTGAAAGCAGGAATTCTGAGAAGGGTTTTGGCTATATTATTTGCGCAGAGATGTTTTTACCCTCCGGAGTTGTTGCAAGGGCAACAGTGGTTTATCACTCAATATTTTTTAAATCTTACACTTTATGAGAAAGGAAAACGTCATGAAAATCATAGGTAAAATGAGTAAAGTGTTCCTTGAAGGAGTGATAATCCTTTTTTTAGCCACATTCCTGTATTTTGCTTTTATTCCTTCGGCCTTGGCCGTGTCCCTTATTCCTGGGGACCTCATTGTCGCAGATTTTAACGGTTATTGGGATTCGGCAACCCCTCCGGGCTCACCCCAAGGCCGTATTCTCAAGGTCGATCCAGCCACGGGCGCTCAGACCATGATCGCTTCAGGTGGCGAGTTAAATGCTCCTTATGATGTAGGCATTGATGCTTGGGGGAATATCATCGTAGTGGACGCAGGCGGCATCGGGCAGATCATCCGAGTGAATCCAGCCGATGGAACTCAGACGGTCATCTCCGAGGATAACTTGTTCGCTGGTCCCCTAGGTATGACCATGGACGCCAGCGGGAAGAACATTTTTGTGGCCGACGCCACTTACAATGGCACCGGAGGTATCATCAAGATTGATCTTGATACTGGTAACCAGACATCTTATGCTACAGGAGGCCTCATCCAACGTCCTAGTGATGTAACCATCGACGATGCCGGCAATCTTTATATGACCAGCGGTTTGACCGGTGGATGGGGGGTCGTGAAAATTGCACCTGATGGAATTCAAACCGTACATTCTTTTTCCACAGCACCTACCTGGTATACGGGGATAATCTTTGATGACACATCAGGAAATGCCTATGTAAATGACTTATATTATATCAACGGCACCAGAAAGGTTTTTCCGGACGGTACTCAATCCATCCTCTCAAGTGGTTCTAATTTCCAAGATCCTTATGGCCTGGACTTTGATCTTTCAGGTAACATTGTTGTCGCTGATAGCAACCACTTTTCTGGCGGGAAAATCATCGGTTTAGATCCTTCTACCGGTGTTCAGACCCTCATCTCCTCCGGCGGATTGCTTATGGATCCGGCCGGTATTGTCGTATATTCAGAATCCGTCCCCGAACCCGCGACAATGTTACTTCTCGGTACTGGCCTCGTCTGTCTTGCAGGATTCCGAAGAAAGTTTCGGAAGAAGGTCGCATAAAAATGGAAACGCCATGAAACCAGAAATGGAAGGGGTTGGCATCAGGCGCCGACGGCGCCGAATCTTCATAGGTATCGTTACCGCTGCCGTGGATCAACCGAGCGTGAGGTTCGTTGATTCTTCCAGAGATAAAAAAATCAAGCAAGGTCTTCCCTGTTATGGTGCGTAACTACGGACTTTAGAGACAATAGTACGACTGGTAATCATCACGTCAATTGGAAATCGAAAAGCCTTGACTAGGTAGGTAGAGTCAAGGTCCGGTATTTTTCATTTTTTCTTCGGCCAATCCTGTGCAGTACTGGTTGAAAGGTGCT
>JBDROD010000312.1:0-4807 GCA_043810415.1 Candidatus Zixiibacteriota bacterium
CAATTCAAAATTCAAGAATTTTAGAATGGATATTTTCTGTTCACTTGTCTGCAACCATAACTATTAACTCATACTAAAATAAGTTGTTCAAAAATAATTTTGAACTTTTAATCCCGCCTTTGGCGGGACGGGTCAATTCCCCGCCACTTGCTTCGGAGTCGTACATCCCGGTACCTTCGATGGGGAGCCATTCCGGGATGGTCGCAATGTCGCATAGCAGCGGGATGCGACGGGTATTAACGAAGCCGGAAGAGCAAAACCTATCCTAATAGAATGCGGAGAATATCCTTGACTTTTCCGCAATTATCCGGTAAATTCACCTCCGGAGATCGATTCGCGCTGATCATAAACGCGCCAACGCGGAAACGACAACTTTTTAAGTGAATCTGAATTTCATTCTGCAAGGAGGTATCAGGTGACTCTGAATTGGACCTATTCGGTTATGGCGCACGAGATGAAAAGCTCCGCCATCCGGGAGATATTGAAGATAACGGAAAGGCCTGACGTGATCTCGTTTGCCGGAGGTCTTCCCGCGCCGGAGCTTTTTCCTGACAGGAATTTATTGAAAGCGTGCACCAAAGTTTTGGATGAATACCCGAACAAAGCTCTTCAATACAGTCTCACCCTGGGGGTTTTCCCCTTGCGAAAAACGATAGCCGAGAGATTGATTCAAAAGGGTTGCACCGGTTTGACCGAGGAGAATATATGCATTACCTCGGGTTCCCAGCAGGGACTGGATCTGACCGGCCGGGTATTCCTGGATAAAAGCAGCGCGGTGATATGCGAGAATCCCACCTACCTGGGAGCCATTCAGGCGTTCAACATCCACCACCCCCAATATATCACGGTGGATATGGATGAAGAGGGGATGATCGTGGATCAGGTAGAGGAGAAAATCAAAAAATACAAGCCCCGTTTCATCTACGTGGTTCCCAATTTTCAGAATCCCACCGGCAGAACTATGAGCTTGAAGAGAAGAAAACAGCTGATCAAGCTGGCGGAGGAATACTACATCCCCATAATTGACGATAATCCCTATGGCGACCTAAGATATGTGGGGGAAGATCTCCCCTCGCTTAAAAGCTTGGGCGGGGATCTGGTGATCGAGCTGGGAACCTGCTCCAAGATCGTATCGCCGGGACTGCGGATAGGGTGGATTGCTGCTACCAAAGAAATGATGAATATGGTCGAGCGGATGAAGCAGGGAGCGGATTTACACACCAATACTTTCGCTCAATACGTGGTGTATGAATACATTCAAGCCGGCAATTTGGATCGGCACATTCAGTTGATCAAGGACTCCTACAGCCAGAGAAGGAATTTGATGATCAAAGCCCTTAAAGAATATTTCCCGGAAAACGTAAAATGGACCGAGCCGGAAGGTGGGCTTTTCCTCTGGGTGGAATTGCCCGAAGGGGTATCGGCGACAGCTCTTTTGGAGGAAGCGGTCAAGCAGCAGAAAGTGGCATATGTTCCGGGAAAGCCGTTTTTCCCGTATGAGGACAAAGACAATACCCTGCGCTTAAACTTCTCCAACGCCAGCCACGAGATGATCACAGAAGGGATCAAGAGGTTGGGAAAAGTCTTTAAGGAGAACATAACCCAGGCTGGTAGCAAGAAGAAAGTCCCCACGAAGTAAAAGATTGTTTTCCTGCTTAGTCTAACATCTAATATGAGCGGTCGAGGAAATACTTATCCTCGACCGTTTTTTAGTCATAATTACTAAAAGAGGGAAGGAAGGATATAAAAACACAAGTACAGATTATCACAAAAGTGTTTTTCAAATTTCAGCTCATTTGGGCATCCATTCTTACTCACCCCACCTAAACTTCAAATCATTTTCAAAATATTTTGAGTCTGAATTTCAATCCAAATGAACTGTTGAGCTAACTGCAAGCGAATAAGCCAATTATCCTTATTAAAGAAGACATAACTTATCTTGTTTTTTTATGGGTTTCCTTAAGTCTTTCTGGTATCTTTTAATTGAAAGAAAACGCCGGCTGAGAGCAAAGGTTTCTGCTTGACAAAAATGGAGTGTGAATTATTTTGATTATCAGAAGGGGAAACGTTTTTTCCTATTATAGTAAACCGAATACGAAAATTTCTATTCTGCGTGCCTATGAGAAATCCGGTAGCGCATGGATTATCATCCGTCTCTGCAAAAACGGATGTCACTTACACCATCTTCTGCGGTGTCAATGATGATATACCCGGGTCTGTTTTCTTTGGTAGTGGTATGCTGAGAAAAACCGTGTTAACCAAATATCAAGATTCAAAAAATATCCCCGATTTTAAGAGAGGAGGTGACCCCACCAGAAAAGATCGGGAAAGACAAATTCTAAACGAATTATATTTAAACTTGCACCTTATTTTTGAGGAGGTGGTCCCCGGATATTATGAACTTTTCTAAAAAATTCTACAATTTCCTTCTTGGCAGAAAGGGGAGAAAGATGATTAAAAAATTTTTGTTTATAGGTATGGTTCTTTTAATGGGCTTGATGTGGTCTGGGGCTTTTGCTTTAAACTTGGTCTCTAATGGCGGTTTTGAGGGAGGTTTCTACGCCGACGGAGACGATTCCATTCCCCATAGCTGGACCAAGGTGGAGACTTTCTCCGGAGGTCCGGGTGAAACTTCCATCATCAAGGGGGCGCTGGACAACGGTCCTTCGTCTTCCGGATACTGGTCCCTGAACTGGGTGAGGTCCAACGGGGGCGCTAGCGGTGACTGGAGCGGATGCGAGCAGGTCTTGAATTTCGACGTTACCAGCAGCCGCATCCTCAATTTGACCATCGATGTCAAGGCTTTTTCCCACAATTTAGGAGGATCAGGCACCACCCCCGAGGACTGGGAATATCCGGCGACGGTGGTGATCTACTATACCGATACCGGAGGAACCTCCAGATACTGGCAATGGGGCTGGTATCTCTGGATCGACGAGTCGACCGGACCACCTCCGGATCACAAACCGGTGACCGGTGACGGGGTTGTGACCGCTCAGCAGATACCCGCAGGTCTTTGGGTGTTGAATTCTTTTGATCTTCTGACCGAGTTGACCAATCCGGCCACCATCAACCGAATTCGAGTTGCAGGCTCGGGATGGGATTTTGCCGGCAGGGCGGACAACGTTCAGATCCGCTGTGAAAGAGGCTGGTATTGGAAACCACCCTACTCGGATTATGCCCCTTCGGGCATGCCCGATTTCGATCAGAAGCAGGACAACTGGTGGAAACAGGTGGAAACCCAACAGGTGTGGACTTTCTGCGGTCCAGCAGCGGTGGCAAACTGCTGGTGGTGGTTTGATTCCAAATTCAACAACCCTCCCGGTGCTCCCGGCGACGGTTGGGATCAATTTCCTCTGGTCAGAGATTATTTGGATAATAATCCCCCTCTGGTGGGATTTGACGATCATGACCCGTGGAACGTGGATCATGTAAATACCCCTTGGAATCCGCCCAATATACCTGCACCTCCGCCCACACCCCAGCCTTTTGTCGCCGGAGCTCAACCGGTCAATCAGGTCCCTTCCTGGGGTGAGCTGGTGGAAAGGCTGGCGTGGTATTTCGATACCGACGGCATCCGAACCACTTATTGCACCCACACCGGGACGAACGTGATGACCATGCAGGAAGGGATCGAAGCCTGGCTTTTAAGTGAGACTTTCCCGGACCGGGCATACTCTGGCGGACAGATTGTACGAGAGGACCATCGAGATGCCCTCCTTTGCCCAGGTGGAGAGTTTGGTGGAGATGAGTGAGGATGTGATCCTGCTTTTGGGCTTTTGGTACTACGGCACGGGGGAACAGGAGTTCATCCGGGGGGATGTGGATGCCAACGGGGTGGTCAACATGGCGGACGTAACCAGATGCTGGGCAGGTCCACCTTTTTTGTGTGACGATGCCGCGGACGTGAACGATGACGGGGTTTGGAATTCATTGGATTGCGATTATCTCAATAACTTCCTTATGGGCATGGGTCCCCCTCCGCCTCCGCCTTTCCCCGACTGCGGAGTTGATCCCACTCCGGACGCGTTGGGTTGTGCAACTTTTCCGCCTTGCCCTGCCGGACCGGGACAGTGGTATAGAGTCGGCGGACATTACGTCACCGTGGCAGGAGTCTGCTCCGACTCTCTGAAGATAGCTTTCTCCGATCCGTGCGTGGACTGGGCAGAGCAAGGAAACCAGGGCAGGATCGGAAACGGTACCATAATCCCGCATACGCCGATTCCGCATGGCGATCCAACCATTCATAATGATGCCGGGAATGTCTGCCATGACATCTATGCGATCATGGAAGGCTCCCCCAGCCCGGGCGGCTCTTGGTGGATTCCCGACTACCCGGCAGCGATATATCCCGAAGATTGGATGAATAATTTCGGTACCCAGAATATTCCTGATCAATTCCTGGAGCAGACCCGTTCCTGGAACGGCATGGACCCGGTCCATACCGAGGTGGAATATGCGGTGGTGGTCTCACCGAGGAATCGCCCGCCGGAGATCATCCAGCCGGATACCCTTTACGATTATAAGGTTTGCGATACGGTCTATTATACCTTCCACGGCATAGATCCGGATGGAGATTCGATTTTGGATCAGGCCTCACTGTCGATAATACCTTCCTGCGGCACCTATTTGGTAACCAGAATATCCGGACAGGGGACCTCCAGTGGAACCTGGCTGGTCAGCTGGATTACCAGTGGTTGTCAGGGAAACGTCTCCTACCAGATCATCGTGGATCTGACCGATGCCATGCAGAACACCTCCTATTGCACCACCTATTGCACCTTGGCTCCCAATCATCCGCCCCAGA
>JBDROD010000313.1:0-3082 GCA_043810415.1 Candidatus Zixiibacteriota bacterium
CTGTGCTTGTTCCCAGTTTTTCGGAAGAACCTGGCGCACCCGCTCGGTGGAGAACGTGATGGAGGAGTTGGAACTCTTGCAGAGAAAATACGGGTACCGGGCGATAGCCTTCTTTGACGATAACTTCACCTTGAGCTCAAAAAGGATGATCGATCTGTGCGAGAGGATAAAGCAAAGAGACTGGGATCTGAATTGGTGGGCGTTCACCCGGGTGGATTCGGTGGTGAAAAACGAAGACGTGGTAAAACTGATGTCGCAGGCGGGCTTAAAACAGGTGTTCGTCGGTTTTGAGAGTGGGAGTCAGGAGGTGCTGGATGGATACGGCAAGGATCTGGAGGTAGAGAAAGCATTCCAGGCGGTGGAGATTCTCAAAAGATACAAGATCAGCATCTGGGCGAGTTTCATCATCGGGGCTTTAAACGAGACCAAGAGGATGATCAAACAGACCATTAAATATGCCAACAAGCTCAATCCGGAATTTGTCCAGTTCGGCATCCTCACCCCCTACCCGGGAACCGCTTTATATGAAAGGGTGAAAAATCGCCTGCTGACCACCAACTGGAGGAAATTCTGGGGGGGTGACCCGGTGATAAAGCTGGACCAGCTTTCTCCCCAGGAGCTGAAGAAACTCTTCTGGAGGGCAAACCTCTCCTTTTACGCCCGGCCCAAAAGGATCTTTTCGGTGGTGCTGCCGTTTTTCCTGAGCACCACGAAAGAGAACAGGAAAAGAGCGAAAATTCTAGAAAACGTTTAAGGTTCAAAGTTTAAGGTTTGAAGTTTAATGTTAATAATTCTACCTTTAACCTTAAACCTAACTTCCAAATCCATGCTTACAAATTCCGATAAAGCTGAAACGAAATATGTTGAGCCTGGGGTTCTATATTTGGTGAGCACTCCCATCGGCAATCTGGAGGACATAACCTTGCGGGCACTTAAGGTGCTCCAAAAAGTGGATTTGTTGGCAGCGGAGGATACCCGGCATACGGGCATCCTTTTGAAACATTACAATCTGAACAAGAGTATAATCAGCTATCATGATTTCAACAAAGGCAGAAAAGCGCCATTTTTGATCGAGCAATTGAAAGCCAATAAATCGGTAGCGGTTATTTCGGATGCCGGGACACCGGGGATCTCCGATCCCGGTTATCATCTGGTTCAGCTGGCCATTCAGGAAAATATCAGAGTGGTACCGGTCCCGGGAGCCACTGCCTTTCTTCCCGCCTTGGTTGCATCCGGGCTTCCCACGGATAAATTCGTCTTTGAGGGATTTCTGTCGCCCAAGCCGGGCAAAAGAAGAAAGAGACTGGAGGAGTTGCGAGAGGAAAAAAGAACCATTATCTTTTACGAATCGCCGCATCGTTTCATCAGGATGCTGGACGATGTGGCGGAGATCTTGGGTCAAAGAAAAACGGTGTTAGCCCGGGAGCTGACCAAAAAGTTCGAGGAGATCATCCGGGGGACACCGGAGGAGATCAAACGATATTTTGGAGAAAGGAAAATCAAAGGGGAGTTGGTGGTTTTGATTCAAGGCAGAAAAGAGTAGATCAAATCAGAAATCTTTAACGATCTTTTCGCGATGGCTACTCATAATAGAATCCCCAATTATCTGTTGATGGAGAAAGCCACCTTCATCTACATGGTGGTTTTGAGCGTTCTGATTTTCTTCTTTCACACCAATCTTTCCCACTGGCTTAGTCTTCTCGGATTCAACTTGTGCATCTGCCTGTTCATGTTTGTGGTGGCTCAGGGGATCAATCACGGGACCAGCGGTTGGTGGCATTTCTTCAGACATTTTTATCCCCTCCTCTTTTTTATTGTGCTGTATGAGGAGAACAGATATTTGATACACATGGTTTTCCCCAATCTTTTCGATCATTTGGTCAACCGGTGGGAGCTGGCCCTCTTCGGCAATTATCCCACGGTGTGGATGCAGAAATTCATCTCGTTCGGTTTAAGCGAATACATGATGTTTGCTTATATCTGTTATTATTTTCTCCTATTGGTGCTGGGGTTGGGGCTTTTCCGGAGTAACAAGATCAAGCAACTGGACGATCTATTCTTTACCATAGCGGTGACCTTCTTCATCTCCTACATGGGATTTATCTTCTTTCCGGTGGCAGGTCCCCGTTTCGTTCTGGCTGATCTGTATCAGAGAGAATTAGACGGAGGGTTGATCTCTCACTTTGTGCAGAATTTCATGTACTCCGCGGGAATCCAAGGAGCAGCCATGCCCAGCTCTCACGTAGCTGTGGCGCTGGTGGTTTTGGTATATGCCAGGGGACATCACCGTATTTTATTTTATGTGCTTTCTCCATTGGTATTCAGTTTATTCGCTGCCACAGTCTATGGGCGTTTTCATTACGTCTCAGACGTGTTCGCTGGTCTTTTAGTGGGGGGGCTCGGTATATGGGTATGCGACAAAATCATTAAAAAGCAGAGGAAATCTTTTCCCATAGCGGAAGTTAAAGAAGAATTTTCGCTTGACTTGGCCAGATCGGACTGATATTATTAAACGAACAAAAGGGGAGTAGAGTGTTAATATTTAGCGTAGCAGAAAAGTTATGACCATGGCAGAGCTGAAGCTGATAAATAAACACTGGATCACCGGGTACGATACGGTCATCGAGCCGATCGCTAAGCTGTTGATAAACTTAAGGGTTCACCCTCATGTGATCACTTTCACCGGGCTTTTGCTCTCCATCTTAGCATTTAACTTCTTCCGGCAAGGGGCATTTATTTTCGGGGGGGTGATGGTGGTGCTGGCGGGCACCTGTGACCGGTTGGATGGCAGGTTAGCCCGGGATACCAACCGGAATACAAAATTCGGCGCCTTAATTGATTCCACCATCGACCGGTACTCGGAGGTGCTAGTATTCTTAGGGTTGGCGATTTTTTTCCATGACAAGTACAGCTATATAATCTATCTGATAATCTTAGCCATAACCGGTTCCTTTATGGTCAGTTACACCCGGGCCAGGGCGGAGGGATTGGGGATGGAGTGTAAAGTGGGTTTGATGCAAAGACCGGAAAGAATCACCTACTTGGCGATTGGAACCCTTCTGGGCTCCATACCCAAGATAGG
>JBDROD010000314.1:0-2454 GCA_043810415.1 Candidatus Zixiibacteriota bacterium
GGATGGTTGGTGTCGGATCTGTCGATGTAGAACTTGAACATGTCCATGTAAGACACGATGCTCCCCTGGGGGTAACAGCGGGAGAGATCCGTGGTGTTGTGCTGGATATGACTGGAGGAGGTCTGAACCTGGGTGATGTAAAAGAACTCCCCCGTATCGGCAAAGGGATCGTAGATGTAAGCCCAGGTATTTTCGTTGAAACAGCTGATGTCGTGCCCGTCGCACCTCAGCTCCGAGCTGGGCTGGGGCATGGAGTGCTCGATGGGAGCGTCGCAGTCAGCCTCGTTTTTGAACAGTATGGTGATGGTATCCGGGTTGGTGTTTTTAGCATAGATGGGTTCGAATCCGCCCTGCAGTTTATAGCCCGCCATCCGGATTTTGGTCTCCAGCTCGTGCATGCCTGCGCGCGCGTTCTGCTGCATGGTGGTGATCTGCTCCTGAATGATCCATCCCTCGTGCTGGTTGATGTACACCCCGTAACCTGCGGTGACCAACACCCCGGTCATCAGAAGGGCGATCAGAAGCTCCAGCAGGGTGAATCCCTTTTCTTTTCCCCGGTGGAAACGGCACGAGCTAACGCTTGTTTTAAAGCTTTGTTTTTTCATATTCATCTTCCTGATTTTATTAATTGTGTGATTCATAGGTTACCGTAACGTTATGATGTTCCAGACTGTCTTTATCCAGCCACACCATCTCCAAGGTTATGCTTTTCAAAAATGAATTGACGTCCGTCACGGTCCAACTTCGGGTCATCCCCTCGGGAGTATCGGATCCCGAAGTGAAATTATGGGTGTTTTTGATCTCCTCGATTTTTGCCTGGATATGATGAGCGGCTTTGGTGGTTCCGTTGGCGAATATGTTTCCCTTTTGCGCGGTGACGATCATGGGGACCATCATCAGAAGACCGGTGGAAAAGATGGCCATGCTGATCACCACTTCCATCAGGGTGAACCCTTTTTCTCCTGGGGGGAACAAACCTTGTATGATTTTTCTTATCTTGGTCAGCATCTTGTCTCCTTCCTGCTAATTCCTAAAGACTTTTCGCTTTCCCAAAATGGCAAAAAGAGTGCCGTTGTTGGTCGAAAATTTCGTTGCTCGTAACGAATAGTTAATTTGTTGTAAGGACGATAGTTGCCTTCGTAGATAATTTAACATGGAAGGGTGGGGGTAGATAAGAAGTAGTGAAGAGGTGTGAAATTATGGGGATTCTCCCATACTATGTTGATACTAAGCGATGAGAAGATGCTTACTGGAATCTTTTGTCTAGTCGGTCGGTGGGTAATCGGATTTTCAAATGGCAGCATGAAATCATTGACATTATCAACAGTATCTGTAAATTGAAAACGAATCCATGATTTTTCCTGGAGGTGAAAATGAAAACTTTAAAATTAAAGGAAGGGATCATCTACGGTCCCATCAATTCGAGAAGACTGGGATCTTCGTTGGGGATCAATCTGCTCGCAACAAAATACAAATTGTGCACCTTCAACTGTCTTTATTGTCATTACGGTTGGACCAAAGTACATACGGTAGATGTGACTGCTCACATGTCCGATTTTCCTTCGACCCAAAAGGTGAAAGAAGCGCTGGAGAGCTGGTTTGAGACCAATCGGAATCCGGTTGACTATATCACCTTTTCCGGCAACGGTGAACCGTGCCTGCATCCCGATTTTGATAAGATGGTCGGCGTTGCCCGGCAAGCAAAAGAAAAATATACTCCCGGTGCCAAATTAGCCATCCTTTCCAATTCGACCTGCCTGGACAATCCAAGAGTCTTATCCGGTCTGAGTAAATTGGACGTCCGGATCATGAAACTGGACTGCGGGACGGAAGCAATTTTTCGGAAGCTGAATCGTCCCCACTCACAGGTGCGATTTGAGAAGGTAGCGGAAAGTCTGAAAAAAGTGGAGGATATAATCATCCAGAGCCTTTTCGTAGAAGGGGGAGTAGATAATACCGAAGAGAGGGAGGTAGATGAATGGATCAGAAGGATCAAATATATAAAACCAATGGAGGTGCAAATCTATTCCATCGACCGGCCTACGGCTGACTCCGGTTTGACTTTGGTAACCAAAGATAAATTGAACCAAATAGCGAAAAAAGCGCAAGAGGTTACCGGTATTTCGGTGAAGGTCTTCTGACTTCACCCCCTTTATCCCCCTCTTCATGCAACGGAGAGGGAGATAAGGGAGGAAATCACAATTAACTCTTTTATCGTAATACCATTCATCTCAACCGGTTAAGCCCGTCCGACGTCAGAGCCACCATGCTGTCAGTGCAAAACATGGTGGGGAATCTGGTGTTTGCCCTCTTTGCCCAGTTTCTGGGAAGTTTCGTGGACCGGCTGGGTCTGCAAAATGCCTTGCTTATCTTTGCCCTGGTGGTTATAATTTTAGGGTTGGTTATGTGGCAGCTAAAGAGAAGCTGGTTTGTAACGACAGAAGTTCGGACTGA
>JBDROD010000315.1:0-3235 GCA_043810415.1 Candidatus Zixiibacteriota bacterium
CCTGCCAGAGGTGGTATTCCGACCAGAGAGAGCATGAAGACCGCCATCATGGCTGCTAAAGCTGGGGATCTGCGGGAGAGTCCGGCATAATCCTTTATTTCGTAGCTGCCCGTAGTGTGGCTGAAGGTGATAGCTGTTGCAAAGGCTCCCATGTTGGCAAACATGTACACAAATGTATAAAATGCTATGGAAGAAGCACCGGTAGAACTGGCAGAGACCGCACCGATCAAAATGTACCCGATCTGGGCGATGCTGGAGTAAGCCAGCATCCTCTTTATATTGGTCTGGAGCAAGGCGATGACGTTCCCGATGATCATGGCTAAACTGGCCAGAACAGCCAAAAGTAGTACCCAATCCACCTGGACTATCAGGAAAGCCCGGAAGAAAATTCTTAAGAAAGCTGCAATCCCTGCTGCTTTGGAGGCGACGGAAAGGAAGGCGGTTATGGGAGTGGGAGCACCTTCATAAACGTCCGGCACCCACATGTGAAACGGGACCAAAGCCAGCTTAAATCCCAATCCGGCTATTATGAAGATAAGGCTGAGCGCTAAAGCCGGTCCGATCTCACCGGTGGAGATGAATTTGACGATCAACGCGGTCTTCAATTCCTTCAAAAAGGTGGTTCCGGTTAGCCCGAATATCAAGCTGATACCGAAAAGCAAAAGGGCGGACGACATCCCTCCCAGGATCAGGTATTTCAAACCAGCTTCGCTGGATTTTTGCTCATCCTTGCGATATGCCGCCAAAACAAAGAGAGGGATGGTGGCAAGCTCCAATGAAACATATAAAGTCAAAAGCTCCCCGGCGGAGGCAAGGAACATCATACCCACCATGGAAAACAAGATCAACCCGAAATATTCTCCCTGGTAGGAGGGAAGTTTTTTGGTGAATTCAACCGAGGAGAGGATGGTTAGAAATCCGGTTACCAAAAAGATCAGATTGAAGAAGGTGGAGAAGGAATCGGCATGAAACATTCCATCGAAAAGATCGCCCTTTTGAGAGATCATAACCAGGAAGATAGTTATGATTATCCCCAAGAGAGCCAGGTAAGCTAAGTTCTGCTTTTTCTCTTTTCGGAAGAAGTCGACGATAAATATAAAAATTGCCCATAAAAACAAAAATATTTCCGGTAATAGGAGTTGATAGTTCATATCAAAATTGAGATTTAAGATTCAAAATTCAAGATTAAGGTAATCTTCCTTTTTCTTTATTCCATTTTCCTTATGTCTAACCGGTCACCAGATGAACGATGTTTTCAACGGTGGCTTTGATCATGTTGGCTAAGGGTGAAGGAAAGATTCCGATCCCGATCATCAAGATAGCCAGGGGAACCACGGTGAAGATCTCCCGAGCGGAGATATCGGTTAATCCCTCCCATTTGGTATTGAACGTACCCAGAAACATCGCCTGGATCGTTCGCAAAAAGTAAGCTGCGGTTATAACCACTCCAATGACCGCCAGCGGAACTATTATTTTAAAACTAGGAAATGAACCGATGAAAACCATAAATTCACTGATGAATCCCGACATACCGGGAAGCCCTAAAGACCCAAGACAAAAGAGCAACATCAAGCCCGAATAGACCGGAATCTTTATCCACAACCCGCCGAAGGCTTGTATCTCCCGGGTATGAGCTCTTTCGTATAGCATCCCCACCAAAAGAAACAGAGCGCCTGTAATCAGACCGTGCGAGACCATCTGGAATACACATCCGGAGATGCCAGTTACGGTTATTGCTGCTATTCCCAGCATGCAATATCCCATGTGACTCACGGAGGAATAAGCGATCATTTTTTTCAAATCCTTCTGCGCCATACAGACCAAAGCCCCGTATACGATATTTATCAAAGCCAATATTCCGATGGGCAAGGCGAAATATATGGCTCCCTGGGGGAACATGGGATAGCTGATCCGCAGAAATCCGTAGGTACCCATCTTCAGCAGAATCCCGGCAAGGATGACCGAGACGGCGGTGGGAGCATCCACGTGAGCGTCCGGCAACCAGGTATGGAACGGGAACATCGGCACTTTAACTGCGAATGCTATAAAAAAGGCAGCAAAGGCTAGAAGTTGAAAGCTCCGGGTGAGCATGGGGGCTTTTTCGATCAAAACCATTATATTCAAAGTATGCGGCTCCACGTTGAAATAGAGAGCCAGGATTCCGACCAACATGAAGAGCGAACCAAACAGGGTGTATAAGAAGAACTTGATGGCGGAATATTCTTTTCTTCCATGACCCCATATCCCGATCAGAAAGTACATCGGGACCAAAACGATCTCCCAGAAGATGTAGAATAGGAAGAAATCCAGCGCGGCGAAGACTCCCATCATCCCCACTTCCAGGAGCAGAAGAAAGGCAAAATACTGCTTTACCCGCTCCTTAATGTCACCGAAGGAATAGATCACCGACAAGAAGCCCAAAAGGGCGGTCAAAAACAGTATGGGAACGGAGAGCCCGTCTGCGCCCATGTAATAAGTGATACCCAATGAGGGGATCCAGTCGAATTTCTCGACGAATTGAATCTGGGAGGTGGAACCATGGTACCGGGATAGGAGAATAAAGGATAAAACCAAAGGAATAAACGAGAAGAAAGCTGCCAGATACCGGACTAAGTTCTCCTGTCCCTTTTTGGTAAGTAAAATAACCACCATCCCCAAAAGCGGGATGAACGTCATCAAACTCAATATGGGAAAGTTCATGGGATGTTTATTCCTCCTTTAATCTGCGGGATTATATTTTTTAACCACATAAAAAACCTGAATGTGTGCACTCCAAGATACTTCTGATAAATTTTAAGTGAAGTGCAAAGCTTTGCTTTACCAATTGAAACCTGGTTACCTGAGAGTTTACACTCCAAAATCTATTCTCCAAATCAGCTTAATTTTAATAAAATAATTATAACCAAACCAAAGAAGATGACAAAAGCATAGTTCTGCAATTGCCCGGTCTGTATTTTCCTCATTCCCGACCCGGCTCTGCGGGTGACGGCAGCAATACCGTTCACCCCTCCATCCACGATCCGGCTGTCGAACCACTGTTTGGCATCCGACAGAATGACGGTGAAACGCCCGACACCGTTCACCAGCCAATCCACCACCCCCACGTCCACTTTCCCGAAGAGAAAAGAGGAGAGCTTAAACACCGGATTTATGATGATGGCATGGTACAATTCGTCGAAATAATATTTGTTATAAAGCACCTTATAGGGGAAAGCGAATTTTTCCTTCAACTTTT
>JBDROD010000316.1:0-2581 GCA_043810415.1 Candidatus Zixiibacteriota bacterium
CATTTCGGTCTTTCCGGTCCCTTGATACTTGATTTGAGTAAGCTTATGGTTGACGCTCTAAAGGAAAATCAAAAGATTGATCTATCCCTCGATTTTATGGCGGATTTGGATGGGTGTAAATTGAATGGTTTTCTGGAAGACAGGTTGCGTGAATGTGGCAGGCAAAAACTGCAGACTTCTCTTAAGGAATTTTTGCCCGGGAAATTGATCTCGGTCTGTTTGGATTTAGCTAAAATTCCATCAAACAGAGTTGGGAATCAGGTAACTGCGGCAGAGCGAAGGCGGTTGTGTCAATGGTTAAAGGATTTCAAACTGGAGGTCACCGGTCATCTTCCTCTTGCCGAAGCAATGGTCACTGCCGGCGGGGTGGATACAAAAGAGGTCGATCCCCGCACCATGGAATCCCGTTTGGTGAGGGGATTGTATTTTGCCGGAGAGGTATTGGACATAGACGCCGATACCGGCGGTTACAATCTGCAAGCGGCTTTCTCTACAGGCTGGGTGGCGGGTTGTTCAGCTGCGCAAGAAAATAGATAATTAATTATATGGTAAATAATATTGTTTCGTTATTCTCTCTTTGGTTTTATCTCTTTGGAGAGGACACGCTCGCTTATTTCCCCTTGGTATCGGTTTCAATTCGAATAGTCCCGCTATAAGTCTTCAGTTTGATGTCCGGACCGCCTTCACCATGTTTGACATAATAGCGATCCATACGATTGTCGTCATCATCGTCGTTTCGGAATGTGGTTTTATCCGTGTATGCAAACGGGCACTTGATCCTTCCCCCATGTCCCCCTTTGGATATGGTCATAGAGAAATTGTCCCCGAAATCTGGAACTTTAAGGGTAACATCCGAAGAAGCAGACGATACTACAAGACCTACAGGGGGCAATTGGGGGAGATCCAACTCCACGTCACCGCTGGCAGACTGTATCGTACTTTGCTCTTCGATTTTACCGTTTTCCACAGTAATCGAACCTGAAGCGGTGGAAAGCTCTTGTTCCTTGGAGCGAACGGCATCCAGCAAAATGTCTCCCGAAGCTGACTTTATCGTGATAAAATCCACGTCGCTGGCTTTAACGGTTATTGATCCCGAAGCCGTGGAAATTTCGATCTCTTTAGCATAAACCGCATCTACCCATGCTTCCCCCGACGCTGATTTCGCCCGGATAGACTCTGTTTTGAATCCTTCAAATGACATGTTCCCGGATGCACTTCTGCACTTGACTCTCTTTAGTTCGGCTGATTTAGGCAAATATACCGTCCAGTATATTTCTCCTCTAACATGGCTGCCGGTGAAATGCTCTTCGATGGACAATTCCCCCTGGTCTGCCTCCACTTTAGGATCAAGCCGATCCGGATCGTCCAGATCGTTCTTCAATTCGACCTTGAGCTTAGCGTCGTTTCCCGGACATATCCTTATGTCACCGCTGACGGTGCGGATATCCATTGAATGAATATCCTCAAAAGTGAAATTTTGAATTCTTTCAGCTGCAGCTCCGATACCGGAGATAAAAATAACCAAAAGCAGGCTGGTCAATAAACATCTCAATCTTGAAATCATACGTCCCTCCATCCGTAAAAAAATTATTCTCTGAACATCTGGATACATGGCTGATTTTCCATGACTGATTCTATGAATTAAAATCCGCGAGGTTGAAATTCTTCACATATTTTCTTACGTGAGGGAATTCATGATTGTTCCAATTTTGCTTATTTCTTCACCTTTGACTCAGGAGTTGTTTCATTTCTTACAGGTAAACGGAACTGCTCGGGACGGGATTTCAAAACCTCTCTCAGCCAGTCCTCGGGATATCCCTTTTCCTGTGGTCTTCCATTTTCGTCCTTTACGTAACCGTCATTATATTTGGTGATCAGATATTCCCCCAACTCCTTCCACCGGGACACCACCTGTTCCGCCTGCGAAACGGAATAATGGGTCAGGTAACGGGTTAAAAGCTGCGGATTCGATTTGGCCAAATCGACTGTGGATTTTTCTATTAACGGCTGTAGAGATATAAAGGTCTCTTCAACGTCCTTTTGCACACTTTGGACTTCCGGCAGCATGTACGAGTATTTTAGGTTAGCCCAATTCGCCACGAAATTGAACACCCACCAGGCAGATTCCCAGGAGAATTCATTCAGGCTGCCGACGGTGAACGATCGCGGTATGCTGTCGATTCCGCAATAAAGTGGTACGTAGCAGGTGGTGTAGGTATCGTCCAAACCATACCAGTAGACCCCGCCGATGGGATTGGGAAGCCACGATCGCGACTGGGAAACGAATGAGAATGCAGTCTGCTGGGTTGAAATGGGTCGCTCCCAGCCATACTCGACACTGTCGACCGTCCAAGTGATGGGTCGCCAGCGATTGGGCGAACCGTAGGGACCGGCATCGATCCCTTTGGTCATGTCATAAGGGGTTCCCTCGTAATGGTCCCTCTGGAGTGAACCCCTTTTGTTGGACAGGTTAGGTTAGGATGGTTGGGCGGTTCACTTTTTCGTTCCTCAGGAGGGCTTCGAACTCGTTAGGCGGTCGATAGCCCAGGGAGGAATGTAATCGTTTCTCATTATAGACATC
>JBDROD010000317.1:0-4307 GCA_043810415.1 Candidatus Zixiibacteriota bacterium
ATTGGATGAATAATTTCGGTACCCAGAATATTCCTGATCAATTCCTGGAGCAGACCCGTTCCTGGAACGGGATGGATCCGGTCCATACTGAGGTGGAATATGCGGTGGTGATCTCACCGAGGAATCGTCCGCCGGAAATCATCCAGCCCGATACCCTTTACGATTATAAGGTTTGCGATACGGTCTATTACACCTTCCACGGTATAGATCCGGATGGAGATTCGATTTTGGATCAGGCCTCACTGTCGATAATACCTTCCTGCGGCACCTATTTGGTAACCAGAATATCCGGACAGGGGACCTCCAGTGGAACCTGGCTGGTCAGTTGGATTACCAGTGGTTGTCAGGGAAACGTCTCCTACCAGATCATCGTGGATCTGACCGATGCCATGCAGAACACCTCCTATTGCACCACCTATTGCACCTTGGCTCCCAATCATCCGCCCCAGATAGGTCAACCCGATTCCTTAACCGCTTTTGTAGGTGACGAGGTAAACTATGACATAAGCGGGAACGATCCGGACGGAGACGTCATCTCGGATCAGGCTTCCATCCAGGTGGTACCGAGCTGCGGAACGTACTCCATTACCAGAACATCAGGGCAGGGAACTTCGTCTGGAGATTGGAATGTAGTCTGGCAAACAGGCGGATGCGCCGCCGGTTCCTATTTGGTTATTCACGATTTAACCGATGGATGCGAAACCTCCTACTGCACTACCTACGTGAATCTGCGGGAGATAGAGGGTTGGTACTGGAAACCGCCCTATCCGGATTACGCACCTTCCGGCATGCCGGACTTCGATCAAAAGCAGGATAATTGGATGAAGCTGGAGACCGGTCAATTCACCTTCTGCGGACCGGCAGCGGTAGCTAACTGTTTCTGGCGGTTTGACTCCAAGTATCAGATCCCGCCACTGGCACCCGGGGACGGAATGGACATGTTCCCGCTGGTTCGCGATTACATGGACAATAACCCACCATTGATGGGAGCTTTGTGGGACGATCACGATCCGTGGAACGTGGATCATGTAGCCACCCCCTGGACTCCTCCGGCTATGCCTCCTCCCCCGGCGACTATTCCGTTTGTACCCGGACCACAACCCCAGCCGAGCGGTTTGCCTCCCTGGGGAGAGCTGATAGAGAGATTGGCTTGGTATTTCGACACGGATGGAATCCAGACCGGCTATTGTCAGCATACCGGCACCAACATCTTTCAGATGTACCAGGGTATACAGATGTGGCTGGCCAGCGAGCCGTTCCTGATGGATACTTTCTGCGTGGTCATGCAAGCTAAGCCTACCTTTGCCCATGTGGAATCGCTGGTGGAGAAGTCCGAAGACGTGATATTGCTCTTGGGATTCTGGTTTGAGGATCCGCCGGGAAGCGGAAACTGGTTCCGGTGCGGCGGACATTACGTCACCGTAGCCGGAGTAAACTCAGAGCAGTTCCAGATCGCTTTCTCCGATCCATACTTCGACGCAGCGGAGATGGGCATGCCGGGCCGGGTAGGTGATGGCATGATCATACAACACTTACCGGGACACCCGGCTCCGACACACAATGATGCGGGCAACGTTTCTCATGACATATACTCGGTCCTGCAGCCTTCACCCAGTCCGGGCGGAGTTTGGGCTTTGCCGGATTATCCGGGCGATTGCTATGACTTCAACCAGCAGAACATCCCGGATGAGTTTTTACCGCAATCCGCGTCTTGGAATGGCGTATCCCCGGTCTTCACCGAGGCGGAATATGCCATTCACATCAGCCCGTGGGATTACCGCGGGGACGTCAATATCCCCAACGGTGACGGAGTGGTGGATATCGGCGACGTGGTCTACCTGATCAATTACCTGTTCAAGCACGGACCGGCACCGGTTCCGTTCATCGAGGGCGACACCAACTGCGATGGGATTATCGACGTGGGAGACGTGGTCATCCTGATCAATTACTTGTTCAAGCACGGACCGGTCCCCAAATGCTGTGATCCGTAATCGATTTTTCGGTAGTCAGGTAAGTCAAAAGCCCCCTTCAGAGAATGCTGGGGGCTTTTGTTTTCATCTTTGTTCGCCCTACAGAACTTTCATTAGAGGCGGGATGACGGAGATCCGTAGGAAATTCCCACCTCTATGGATTATGTTTGACCCTTGCCGTTGGAACAGGATGGATTCCCCACCCCCTATGAGCGATAATCATATATCACACATAGAGCAGGGCATTTAGCCCTGCGAATCTGGTTTTTCAACAGTCCTATTTAGCCCTTTCGTTGCAAATGAACAAATGTTGACTACCTCCAAGATAAAAGAAAATAACTTGCTTTTGAGGGGACTTGATTTTATATAATATGCGATTTGATCTTTGATCCGGTAATCTGGATGGTTGGATCATTCACTCAGCCAATGGAGGCGGAATGTTAAGCCTGGAGGAACAGTTAAAGGTCATCAAAAGAGGGTCGGTGGAGATCATCCCGGAGGAGGAGCTGATCGACAAGCTGAAGACGTGCATCCGGGAGAACAAACCCTTAAGGGTGAAACAGGGATTCGATCCGACGGCTCCGGACATTCACCTGGGGCATACGGTCTGCCTGCGAAAGCTCAGGCAGTTTCAGGAATTGGGTCATCAGGTGATTTTGATCATCGGGGACTACACCGGCATGGTGGGCGATCCCTCCGGCAGGTCCGAGACCCGGCCCCAGCTTACCATGGACGAGATCAAAGTAAACGCCAAAACTTATCAAGAGCAGTTTTTCAAGGTGGTGGACAAAAGCAAAACCGAGGTGCATTTCAACGGGGAGTGGTTTGCCAAGATGAGCTTCGAAGAGGTGATGAAGCTGGCATCCAATTTCACCGTCGCTCGGATGCTGGAGCGGGACGATTTCTGCAAAAGATACAAAGATCAGGTTCCCATCAGCATTCACGAGCTTTTCTATCCATTGATGCAGGCTTACGATTCGGTGATGATAAAAGCAGACATAGAGATCGGCGCCACCGAGCAGAAATTCAATCTTTTAGCCGGCAGGACCATTCAGGAGCTTTACGGACAAAAACCCCAGGTGATTCTTACCATGCCGGTTCTGGTGGGTACGGATGGTCAACAACGGATGTCCAAATCGTTGGGAAATTACATCGGGATAGCAGAGCCTCCAACGGAGATATTCGGCAAGATCATGTCTATCCCGGATAAACAGATATATAACTACTTCGAGCTGGTGACGGATGTTTCCTCCAAAGAACTGTCCCAGATCAAAAAGGAGTTGGAGGGTAACGAGACCAATCCTATGATCTTGAAGAAGAGACTGGGGAAAGAGATCGTGCGGATGTATTACGATCAAAAGGAAGCGGACAAGGCGTGCGAGGGGTTTGAGCGGGTTTTCTCCAAAAAGGAACTACCGGAAAATATACCGCTGATACAGGTAGAATATGACGAAGCCGAAATCTGGATTGGCCACTATTTGGTAAAAGCCGGCTGCGCGGAATCTACCAGCCAGGTAAGACGGCTGATCAAACAGGGTGGTTTGTATATCGATAATCATAGAATCGACGATGAAAACCTGAAGGTCTCCGTAACAGGCGAGAAGCTGGTGAGGTTGGGGAAGAGAGGATTTTTCAAAATAGTGGGAAAAGTTCGAGAGAAGTGAACAGCAACTTGTCTGTTCCTGCATGTTTTGTCCGCTTGGTTCCGCATAATTATCATTCGTTTTTATAAACCACCTGATTCATATCATCCATTAAACAGATTGTTTCCAATTGCTCTCCATTAGTCAGACTTTGTGAATCCCATACTAAAACAATTCTTGCTTTTTTGAATAAAATTATTATTATTAAATAAAAGCAGTAAAGATGGAGGTGGGCGCATGAGAAGAGCCTTCTTATTTCTGATTTTTGTAATTGCCTTGCATGCCAGATTTGGTTTTGCTGACACCCATTATGTCTCCCCCTATGGCAGTGATACCTATCCTTACACTTCCTGGTTGACTGCGGCGGATTCGATAATGAAAGCGATGAATGCCGCTGATCCGGGTGATACGGTTATGGTCGGTGCTGGCGACTACTACCCGGATACCACTATCGTGATGAAAGATTCTATTAGTCTTATAGGAGCGGGGATGGATTCCTGCAGGATTCACGGCAACCCCGGCTTCAGACGTCTCATATCCTTAAACTATGGTTGTTTGGAGTGAACCCCTTTTGTTGGACAGGTTAGGTTAGGATGGTTGGGCGGTTCACTTTTTCGTTCCTCAGGAGGGCTTCGAACTCGTTAGGCGGTCGATAGCCCAGGGAGGAATGTAATCGTTTCTCATTATAGACATC
>JBDROD010000318.1:0-2254 GCA_043810415.1 Candidatus Zixiibacteriota bacterium
CCAAAAGGATAACCCGGGACATCTCATGGGTAAAGGTCATGGGAGAAAGCGATAGTCTGACAGGACAGGATTCCAGTACTTTGGGGGAGATTCCCAGTGGCCCACCAATGATAAAGGTAAACTCTTTATAACCCTGGTTTAGATTGATTTCGAAAAAGTTGGCAAAATCTTCAGAGCTTCTATATTCTCCCTTCACGTCCAATGCAATACACCAGTCGGTTTGCTTCAACCTGTCGAGGATCCTGCCGGCTTCCTTTTCCAAAGCGGATTTTGTGCTAAAGGATGAGGTAACCTTTTCTTCTTTGATTTCCACCAAATTAACTTCTGCGTATCGCTTTAAAAGCTTTAGGTAATGCTGGATGCCTTCTTTGATCCAATCCTCTTTGGTTTTCCCGACTGCGATCACTTTTATTTTAACCAACTCACACCTCTTTTCTACACCGAATTGTTGTTTTGCATAGTAAAATATCAAATTGCCTTTGTCAAATCATTTGCATGCCAAGATAACAGATTGAACCAGTTGGTGAGTGACTATGAAGCAAAAATAGGAGTACAAACCTTTATGTTTGCTTGACAAGAGCTTGTTCGGATTTCAGAAAGACATTAGGAGAAGATTAGACCATTCTGCAAGGTTTAAAACCACCTTATTCAAGATGAGGGGATGAGCTTCTTCTAAATTTACCACCCCGACTAATCCTGTTTGATGGCTTCCCTCTCGCTCATCCGGTCAGAGGAATTATTTATATCTACGATCTTCACATTTTCTGCATATTTTTTGGTCCGGTAGCGGGTGATCTGTCCGATCTTTTTGACTATGTCCACCATGCGTTCCACCTGATTTAACACCCGGTTCAGCTTTTCAGCCAATGGATCGTCCGGAGAAAGCTTAGTGATGGCCAGCTGCAAATTTCCCATGATGGCGGTTAAGGGCTGGTTTAATTCGTGGCTGGCCGCCCCTGCCATCTCCACCACTACTGTCTCCTTTTCCTTCTCGATCAATTTTTCCTGTGTCTTCTTCAGTTCATGGTTCAGATTGGAAAGCTCATCCTGCATCTTCTTCATCTTAACCAGATTTCTAACCTTTAAGGGCAACTGGAATCTTCGGTCGTCATCACTCAACGGCTTGGTGAAATAATCATTGGCTCCCAATTCCAGCCCCTTTTCGACATCTATTGATTCCTTGAGTGCAGATGCTATTATAACCGGGATGAAACTGGTAGAGGGATTTTGCTTTATCCTTTCCAAGGTTTGATATCCGTCCATCCCCGGCATCATCAAATCCAAAAGGATCAGATCAATGTTTTCTTTTTCCAGGATTCTAAGGGCTCCCTCTCCGCTTTCTGCCTCAAAAAACTGATAACCACCTCTCCGCAGAACCGTTTCCAGTATTTTTAAATTCATCTTTTCATCGTCTACTAAAAGTATGTTGTGCATCTCTTCTCCTTTTCACCAGAAAACAATCTTAAGTTTATATTGAAAGTTTCAAACCAGCGTTTAGGTAGAACTCTGTTACCACTGGTCTAGTCTATTCTATAAACGTTATCGGCAGATATTAGTCGGATTCTGATATCGTTCAATTGGTTTTCTTTGGCGTGAAGATGTCCTTATACCTTTCTTCTAACCAAACTCTCCATCATATAATCTGAGCTCTGACCTGGGTTTTATTTAAAGCTCCCAATTCTCTATTAATTCCGTTTAGATACACACCACTATCACTCCTTTGAACATAAACAGAATCAAGAAACCTGACAGATCAATTCCTCTTCTTCCCTGTTAACAGAAAAAGTCTTGATCCTTTCGGTCAATATCTCCAGCGGAACGGGTTTAGGCAAAACGAGTGGAAAAGATTCCAGTTCCAGCGTGGATAGTTCCCACTTGACCAGCTCCAAATCCTGCCCGGTGATAATGGTAACAGGTATATTTTTGGTTTCCGGGGCTTTGTATAGCACCTGCACCACCTGCCCCCCATCTTTTAACTGACCCCCCTCCTTTTGTGGAATGGAATAATCCAGAAAGATGATCCGGGGATGAAGATCTTTAACCAAATATACAGCGTCATCGGCGTTCTGGGCTAAAACTGTGGAAAAACCCTCCTTTTGCAACAGCTGAGTCAGGAAATCACTGAAAACCGGATCATCCTCCATCACTAGGGCTAAAGGTTTTTCGCCACCTCCTTCTATCACCCCAACCTTCAATTTATCATGTTGTCCTTCACCATATTCGTTTTCACGGTAGAGAGGCATGGTGAATGAAA
>JBDROD010000319.1:0-3584 GCA_043810415.1 Candidatus Zixiibacteriota bacterium
ATCCTAAATTTGAGAGTTTAATCAAATGAAGTTGTAGGGGCTATACCTCTCTCCCTTTTATTCCCCCTCTTCGTTTTATGGTTCGATTTTGCTCACCATCCTGAGCTTTTCGAAGGACGGAGAGGGAGATCAAGGGGGTGAGGTCTAACGATATATTCCAACCTCGATCTCCGATCATCGAGCTTCGATACGAGCATCAACCCCGTCATGCACCGTATGGTGCATGATACCGATAAACGAACTTCGAAAATCCCTCCCTTGTCCTACCGAAGTGAACCCGCAGTGATCCACAAGTAACCGTCAAGTGATTGCCTCTTTTCTTCACTCCCCTACCTTTCCTATCAAAAAACAAGGATGGATTTATGGGAGACGGGAAAGAAGACCAGTGTTCCGGTAATCACTTTGACGACGACTATGACGATTCGCTCTCTTTCACGCAGAAGAAAAGAGAACGAGTCTACTTTTTCAAATGGGAAATCGAGCTTTACGGACGTTTGGACAATGACCTCTCTGACGACACACCTAATCATAGAAGAGAGGAATTTATCAACCGGGAGGTGAGAAAAGCAGTGAAGAAACTTTCCTATGAGGAAAGAAAATTTATTGAGAAATTCTATTTCGAATTCAAAAGCTATCAGGAGATCGCCGGAATATTGAAAAAGAGAATCTATAAGCTGGAGAGAATTCACCGGAGGGCGCTAGACAGATTGCGAATCCTTCTGGCTGATTTTGTAAAAGAACGTTTCAAATTAGTGGTTTCGCAGAAAACCGACTGCGTAATATGCAACAGTCCATTCCGACCGGAGCTCGATGAGCTTATAAAAAACAAGAAAAAAGAGGAAACCTATAGCCGGTTGATCCGAATCTTAAAGCAAAAATACGGATTGGATATAAAAACCCCGCAGGTGATAATCGGCCACCAAAGAAAACACATGGTTTGAATGTTTTTTGATAATTGAACTTTTGAATCCTTGAACTTTTGATCCTTTATTCCTTGAACCCTTTATTTAACGGAGGTTTAAAATGTCTGAACCTGTTCACAAACTTCGCGGAGAGCATAACCTGAACGTCTTCGTCTCTTACCAGCTGAAAGAAAGGATAATGAAGCTGTCTGAGAAATACGACCGCACCATGGCGGATATGGTGAGAACCCTGATAAAAGTCGGTATCCCGGTGATGGAGGGACTTACCGAGGCAGAAGAAAATCTATTAAAACATTCCATCACTTCGGCTCGTAAAATGAGAAAAATCCGCCAGATGAAAATCGAAGAGAAAGGGTATGAAGAGAATGGATTGAAAGCAGAGGCATAATCCCAGAGCATTTAATGTTTAACCTTGAACTTTAAACCCTGAACTTTGAACGCCTTTGCTATTTGCGACAAAAAGTCCTTGACAATCCAATTCAATCTAATATAATAGCATTCAACATAAGGTAATGTCGCCTAACCCCGCAGAGCAGCGGGGGCGGAGGAACCGAGTACAAGCTTGTCCTCAGACGAGCCTGTATGGGCGTCCGAGCAAAGACTTGGGGCGAATTTACGTTCCCGTAACAGGCGGGATAGAATAGGGTTAGCTCTTAACCCGAGCCCGACAGCTAACTTCGCCGGCGTGAAGAGTGGAACAGGTCAACGGACTTTTAGTGAGCGAAGCGAATCTATCAAACGGATGGAACGAATAATGCATCCGTTGAATCCACTTCATCCGTTGATCATTAATCCGACCAAAGGGTTCCCTCTGGTCTTTTTTATTAAATAAATGAAGAACAACTCAACACCCAAATCTGCCACCCCTCCACAGGTGAAACATGAACTGAGAAGAGACGTCACTATCTGGGGTTCCTTCATGTGGGGCTTTGCCGACGTAGGGGCGGACACGTTCGTAGCGCTTGGTCTGGTGATGGCATACGCCCAGGGGGCAGCCAGCTTGGTCTTTGCCCTGGCGGGAATCGTTTACATTATGATCGGCTTGGCTTATACCGAGCTCGCCTCTGCTTATCCGGTATCCGGAGGCGGACCTTATTTCTGTCTAAGGGGTCTGGGTGATTTCTGGGGATTTTTAGCAGGTTCAGCTTTACTATTGGATTATACCATAGATATCGCCCTTTTTGCCACCGCCTCCACCGGTTACCTAAATTTCTTCATGCCTTTTGTAATAGGCCGCAGCATCGAAAGCTTTGCTACCACCATTGGTCCCTTAAACGGTGTGAATCCGGTATGGTGCGTGGAAACGCTTATCCTTATTGGCATTCTGATCTGGTTAAACGTAAGAGGAATGAGAGAATCGTCTTTCTTAAACGAGGTTGTCGGGATTTTGGTTATCCTGACCGAATCGGCTCTGGTGATCATCGGCTTCCTTTTCGCCTGGAAGCCGGAGTTTTTAGCTATGCAGTGGAAAACCCAGTTCCCCTCGCTGAACAACCTCATGTACGGCTCCTCTCTGGCTATTATCTCCTTCGTCGGTCTGGAGTCCATATCCCAGGCAGCTCAGGAGACCCGCCGGCCCGCCACCATCATCCCCCGCACCTCCTTGACTTTGATATTCACCGTCTTGATTTTTGCCGTTGCATTCTCCACCCTGGGTTTGGGGGTATTATCCTGGCAGGATTTTGCGCAAAACATGGACAATCCAGTGGCAGTCCTGGCTCATGCGCTCCCCTTTGTGGGATTCATTGCCGGGCCATTTGCCGCTGGTTTGGGAGCCTTGATACTGTTTATCTCGGCCAACACCGGTGTCATGGGCGCTTCGCGATTAACCTATTCTTTAAGCCAGTTCAAGATCATCAGTCCCTGGTTCGACAAGGTTCACCCCAAATACCGTACCCCTATTCGCACCATCCTCATTTTCTCCATGATCGGCTTGATCGAGACCGTCCTATCCTTTCTCACCCCCTCCGCCATGGATACCCTGGGTAACATGTACGCCTTCGGAGCCACTTTGGGTTACACCATGGTCTTCATTGCATTGATTAAGCTGAGATTCGACGACCCCTATTCACCCCGACCTTATAAGGTGCCGCTCAACCTGAACTTGAAACATAAGGGAAGAAAAGTCAGTTTACCTATCATCGGGATCATCGGTATGTTGGGGGTAGCTACGATTCTCTTCGTAGTGATCTGGACTCATACCATCGGGAGGATTGCCGGTCCGGCTTGGGTCGTCCTCTGCTTTATTTATTATGCCTGGTACAGAAAAAAACAGAAACTCCCGATTTTCAAAAGCACCCAACACAACTGGGAGGAAGAACAGATAAACGTCTTGACCTCGGCAGAAGAGTTCGATCTTTTGGAACAATACAAACTGGCTTTGGCTGAAAGAGATAAAAACAGGAAAGAGATGAAATGAAAGGAATCAATCCCCAAATAATCAGCCGGATTCATACTACCGGATCGGATCACCATATCTCCCGCACCGATTATTACCAGATGTTCACCAGCGTACTTATGGTGATACTTGGTGTGATCATTTTGTCTCGTTCGGTAATTGCTGGAATCACTTTGACGTTGGTGTTGGTGGGTGGAGGATTCCTGGCTTTAGGCTGTTACCGGCTCAAATTCGTTATTAAATTCTTAAGAGAAAGATAAAAA
>JBDROD010000320.1:0-3054 GCA_043810415.1 Candidatus Zixiibacteriota bacterium
CTACAAAAACATAAAAGAGAAAACAGAGATGGATATGAAACACAAAGCATTATATGGCACTCACGACATATTGCCGGAAGAATCGTTCAAATGGCAGAATTTTGAGGAGAAGTTGAGATCGATTTTTGCCTTATACAATTATAAAGAGATTCGCACCCCCATATTTGAGGAGACGGAGCTTTTCACCAGGAGCATAGGGCAGGATACGGATATAGTCCAAAAGGAGATGTATACTTTTCTGGATCAGGGAAAGAGGAGCATTACTTTGAGACCGGAGGGGACGGTTGGGGTGGTGAGGGCTTATTTAGAACATAATTTGGGAAAAAAATCACCACTCGTGAAAGTCTATTATTTAGGCAGTATGTTTAGGCAGGAAAGACCACAAAAGGGTCGATTGAGAGAATTTCATCAATTTGGGATTGAAGCAATAGGTTCCACTGATTCTAGGCTGGATGCTGAGGTGATCGAAATGGCAGTCAAGATATGTGAGGATGTAGGAATTACCGATTATAAATTACACTTGAACAGTGTCGGTTGTCCAATCTGTCGTCCAGTGCATCGGGACAAGCTTCTCGAATTCATGAGAGATAAGGTGGGAGAGTTGTGTGATGACTGCAAGACAAGGTTTATGCGCAACCCGTTAAGGATGTTTGATTGTAAAAAGACGGAGTGCATTGAACAGCTCAAAAATGCACCAGTGATGATAGATTATCTTTGCCAAGATTGCCGAGTGCATTATGATCAAGTCAAACATAATTTGGCTTGGTTAGATATTGTGTATTTTGAAGATACGAGATTGGTGCGAGGATTGGATTACTATACGAGAACAGCATTTGAAATAAAATCCTCTCTATTGGGAAGCCAAGATACTTTGTGTGGAGGGGGACGTTACGATCTTTTGGTGCAGGAGTTAGGTGGACATTCAACCCCAGCTATAGGCTTTGCTGCAGGAATAGAGAGATTTATGCTGGTGATAGGGACAAAAAAGCAAAATGAAATTGAGCAAAAGAAGCCAAAAGTATTCATAGCTATCGAAGGAGATTCCGCAAGGGCACATTCTGTTAAGTGGAGCAGGTATTTAAGACATAAGAATATTATTTGCGAGACAGATTACATGTACCGAAGTTTGAAAGCTCAAATGAGGGAAGCTGATCGACAAAAGGTAGAAAAAGTTCTGATATTTGGCGAAGAGGATATAAAGAAAGGAATGGCTGTTTTAAGAAACATGCAAACCGGAGAGCAAAAGGAAATCAACCTATCAGAAATTGAGCAGATATGGTCATAGCATAAAGACTTGTAGGTTGGGCACCAATAGCCGATCGGAAATCTCGGCGGGGCTGGGAGCCCCGCCTACGGTAAATCGGTATTAAGAGAAACAGAAGAGGTAAACATAAATGTTTACACTCCAGGGGAGGGTTAGTAAATGGAAGGGGTATATAAAAAAACTCAAACCGGCTGGATGATCATACTATCCTTCATTCCGGTTTTTCTCTTTCTGGCCTGGATCGTCTACCGTCAGGAGGTGCTAGTTAAGCCCTTTGGTGATAATCCCGCCCCTTCTTGGCTCTATTTAGGTTTGATCGTATTTCTATTGCTTCTCTTAGTGTTATTCTCCAATCTTACCGTAACCGGATTCTCCACCTACGTGGAGATAAGATACGGAGTGGGACTTTTCCGGAAAAAGTTCGAATACAAAGATATCCGGTCGTGCTCCATTCAGAAGAACCACTGGTTTTACGGTTGGGGTGTCAGAAAGATTCCGGGTGGTTGGTTATACAATGTCGCAGGTTTAAAGTCGGTGCAGCTGGACATGAAAAACGGCAAAATGTACCGGATCGGAACGGACGAGCCGGAGAAACTGCTTGAGTTTTTAAGGTCGAGAATGAGTTTTTTTTGGGGGATCAGTTCTACAGAAAACGCATAAGGTTAATTAGATTTTCTTTTTCGATTGCCCCTCACCCTTGTCCTCTCCCCATAGAGACTGTGTGATTATCTGGTTTTGACAAATTTTCGGATAATATATTGTAGCGGTCGGATTTATCCGACCACATACATTGTGTGCGATGAATCGCACCGCTACATTGTGACACCCCATAGGGGAAAGAGCATGAAGCCGCTTGTTTCAACTTTTGCTTGACTTACAGCCAAATCCGATTAAATTTCTCAAGAAATTACGAAAGGAGCAAAAATGAAGAAGGATTTCCTGGCTATACCGGATTTCACCACGGATGAAATAAAACAGACTTTCCAGTTGGCTTTGGACATGAAGTCCGGAAAGATCAAGCCTCTCCCACTGAAAGATAAAGCAGTAGCCTGCATTTTTCTCAAACCATCACTGCGAACCAGAGTTAGCTTTGAGGTAGGGATAGCCCAATTAGGTGGAAAGTCTCTTTATATCACCAAGGATGAAATAGGATTGGGTGAAAGAGAATCCGTTTATGACGTCGCCAAAGTATTATCCCGCTTTGTGGATATGATAGTGATAAGAGCCTTTGATCATAAACCGGTGGAGGAGTTAGCCAAACACGCGACCATTCCGGTGATCAACGGTTTAACCGATCTATTGCATCCCTGTCAGGTGATGGGGGATATGTTAACCATTCTGGAGCATAAGGGGAAAATCGAAAATCTACAGATCGCCTATCTGGGAGACGGTAACAACGTGACCAATTCCTGGCTCAATGCTTCCACCCGAATTCCTTTTGATCTTCGGGTGGGAACATCGCCTGAGACCAAACCGGACCAAAACTTATTTGAGTATGCCGAAGACATGGGATTGAGCAAAATCACCCTGACCCATAATCCCAAAGAGGCGGTGGAGGATGCAGACGTAGTCTACACCGACGTTTGGGCGAGCATGGGACAGAAGCATTTAGCCGAGCAGAAGAAATCGCTGCTTAAGGATTTCCAGATCAATAGCGAGCTTTTGAAGTTTGCCAAGAAGGATTGCATCGTAATGCACTGTCTACCTGCCAATAGAGGTGAGGAGATAACCGATGAGGTGATGGACGGTCCTCACTCGGTGGTTTTTGATCAGGCAGAGAATAGACTGCA
>JBDROD010000321.1:0-2871 GCA_043810415.1 Candidatus Zixiibacteriota bacterium
CAGCTACTTGCTTGGACTTTTGAATTCAAAACTACTTTGGTGGTTCATCCAGCAAACTGCGGCGGCCAAGCAGGGCGGCTTCTTCGAATTCAAGCCAATGTATGTTTCGCAAACACCTATCTCAACCACGTCCGCTCATCAGCCTGTAGAAGCACTGGTTGACCAAATCCTCGCCATTACCAAAGATGACGACTACGTAAGTGACCCTGCGAAGCAGGCGAAAGTCAAAGAACTTGAGCGTCAGATTGACCGGATGGTATATGAGCTGTACGGTCTAACGCCGGAGGAAAGCGCGGTGGTGGAAGGCAAGAAATAAGGTGGTGCAGATAGTGAATCAAAAAGATTGGAGAGAAAAGCCTTTTCTAACTAAATTTCTAGAGGCTGCGGCGGAGCTTAACACCGCTTCCCATCACAATATCGAGTCGCTGAAGTTCAGGGATTCTACCAGTTCCCAGGACTATAGGGCGCTTTTAGCAGAGCTTGTCCCACTGAAAGTCATGGAGATTCAGGGTAATTATCAAGGCAAAGCCTGGAAGCTCACCGACGCTGATGACAACTCCATAATCATTGTCGAGCATGAAACAGGACTTGAAATTCTCTACGTCGTAGGAGCGGTAGCCTCTATCGTCAGCCTGGTTCCGATGGTCGTAAATATCTGGAACAGGATGCGAGACCATTGGCCACCACACCGGGGGCGCTTTGGCCCGGGCGGACCGGAGAGAAGACGCTTCGATAGAAATGACCGGCTAATTGAAGAACCGGCTCCTCCGGTGGAAGCGATAATGCTTCAACACCTGCTAAATCAATACGACAGATTGAGCGAGCGTATTTCATCCCTGGAAGCGGATGTATCTAATCTGAAGAAACGAGTGGATAGCTCGCAAAAGAACGGTATTAAGAGGAAGAAGGCGAAGACTGGAACCGAGGAATGAATTTCGCGTTGAGGCCAGATAAAGGGGACGATAGGAATGGCAGATTATTATTTTGATATTGAAACGTACTCAAAAACACCGAGCCCCAGCTTCAACGATGACGAAATCATAGCAATAACTTACCAGCAGATTGATAGCAGAACAGGCCAGACAAAGAATAAGTTAAACATATTGAAGTCCTGGGAATCGTCAGAAGCTGATATTCTGCAAAAATTTCATACTATATTCTCCCCTCAAGAGAAATGGACGTTCGTGCCAGTCGGATGCAATCTTAGCTTTGATTTTACCAGCTTACTATATCGTTGGAGAAAGGCCGGCATGCAGGTAAACGTGAAGAATCTGTTTGCTGAACATCCTTATATAGATATTCAGCCAGTCTTGATAATGTTCAACAAGGGTTCATTTAGCGGTTGTACGCTGGAAAAATACGCTGGGAAGAAATGGTCGGCGTCAAAAATTGCTGAGTGGTACACAAACAAGGATTATGACGCAATTCAAAGCTATATTGAAGATGAAGTGTCTTGTTTTCTCAAGCTATACCAATTTTTAGTTCAAAGATTGCCGAATGTCTGGTTAGAATATGCCAAAGGAACCGGAATTATTATTTAAGCAATTGGTCTTGTCCGAAGGACAATCGGGGAAAATATGATAGTAGATAAGGCGGATGAATATTGGGTTTGGTTAGAAAGGCAAGGCTCACTACCAGGTATTTACTACTGCCCGAAAAACAAAAAAGAGTACCTGGAACACTGGGGTAAATGGCTCGTGTTTGATTCAGCCACCGCAATGAGAAGTTTAGCTGTGAAGGTTGACCAGCATGTTGACTCTGGCGAAATAGACTCGGCCAAGTTCAATAGAGAACCTTCAGATATGGGACGTGGTGATTGTGTAATGTGCATTTACTGCGATGACAGGGATAAAGAAAGAGTCTGGACGATACTTCGCTCATTGGGAGTATCAAAACGAATCTGGAAATATGACCAGCAAACTTATGAAGATTGGAAACCCAGTGGCCGCTTATACGCTAAAAGATTGAGGAAGGAAATTGAAAAAGGAAGCTTATAAGCACATGGCAGAGCAAGCGAATGGAACGGCATACCAACTAAAAGTAACGCTCAGGGAAAGCAAACCACTTATCTGGAGGCGGGTTCAGGTTCCCGGCAACATTACTCTTCACAGACTACACATGATTCTACAGCCTATAATGGGCTGGACCGATTCGCATCTTTACCGATTCGATATTGCAGGTACCCAGTACAGCATACCTGACCCAGTTGAAGACGACTTTAACGAGCTTCATTTCGTGGATTCTCGGAGGAATCGACTTTGCAAGGTTGTGTTCCGTGAGAAAACCAGATTTACCTATGAATACGACTTCGGCGATAGCTGGGAACACGATATTTTAATTGAGAAAATTTTACAAGTCGAACCCGGGACACGGTATCCTGTGTGTTTGGCAGGCAAGAGTGCCTGCCCTCCAGAAGATTGCGGGGGAATCTGGGGTTATGCCAACCTGCTTAAAATAATTCGCGACCCTACACACGAAGAATACGAAGGAATGATGGAGTGGCTTGGAGGCTCATTCGACCCAGAGGAATTCAACATTGGCAAGACTAACCGGTCTTTAGCACGCTTTCGCCGACCAAGTAAGCCGAGATATTCTGATATTCCTAAGGTGTTCCGCCAGGCATTTGAATCAGAAGACAAATAGACAGTATTGGACTACCCCTGAAAATGGGCAATAAAAAAGCCCGAGACAGCTCCCGGGCTTTTCTGTTTTGGTATGTTGTTGGATTATGCTAGCCGAACTTCCGCAGTTTGAGGAGGGGAGGAATATTTTGCACGTTCGGAGGATCGGTAGCTGAGCAGGCTCTGAACGTAGCCGCCTGGCCAAAGGCGATGTAGTGTCAAAAACAGCCCCTTGAAATGCCGCTATAAT
>JBDROD010000322.1:0-2717 GCA_043810415.1 Candidatus Zixiibacteriota bacterium
CGGGTGGTGACATGGCGGGGATTTCCCGTCTGCAGTATCCCCCCAATCAGAGGATCATCAAGACCATGTGCTCTGGCAGAGTGGACGAGGAATTCGTCCTCTATGCCTTCAAGCTGGGTGCGCCCATGGTCTTGGTCTCCGGCTATCATTTTGCCGACTGTCACTACATCGATGCCAACCGCTGGACGGTGAAAAGGGTGGAGAAACTCTGGGATAAATTGGAGAAGCTGGGAATACGACCGGAGAGATTACAGTTGGAATGGATCAGCGCCGCCGAAGGTCAGAAATTCGCTAAGGTGATGAAAGAGGTGGAGGAGATGAGGAAGAAAGTCACCCGGGAGGAAATTGAATTCACCAAGAAGGCGCTGGCTGATCTCAAATTCAAAGGGGAAAAGAGAAGAGCAAAGCTGGAAGCGGATAAAGCCAAGATGGAGAAGGCAGCAGTTTAAGTTGATTAGGGATATTTTGTTAATTACAAGACGTAGCTGAGGGTTTATCCCTCAGCGCCAAGCCATAAAGGCTTGGCTTTAGCGGAATTTTTGGAGAGATAAAAATGCCGGATGAAGCCACTTTCAAATGCTTAAGATGCGGGAATGAGTTCAAGCAGCCCTTTGATCCCAAAGCGCCTTTGATAGAGCGAGCCTGCCCCAAGTGCCAGTCCAACAGCGTCAGGAGGATGAAGGAAGAAAAGAAATAGGATTTCTATCTGACATGAAACACTTATAAGTTAATCATTTGAGAAGATAGACAGCGATCTTATAATATTTAAGGGACTAAGATAAAACGCCCTCTGAGATAACCCAGAGGGCGTTTCTTTTCTAATCTTATGGTTTCGGTTTATATTGACGTTCGTTTACTTTGGTTTGATAACAGGCTTTAAACGAAACCCATCCGGTGTCCACGTTTAAATTTATCACCTGTATCTTACCGTAGTGATTATCCCCGGTTTTGACCGCATATACGTGTCCGGGGATGGCGGTTAAAGAATAACCGGTTGCAGCGTAACCGGAAGAGGGAGCCAGATCCGCATCGTTCCAATCCTGCATGTATCCCAAGTCCATCACCCCTCCGTTATTGGTTCCGGCCAGCCAGAGGCGATAAGCCACGCCGCCCTGGAAATTGATCTTCTCGCAGATGAAATCACCCTCGCCATCGGTGGTGGAATAGTTGGAGGTATTGATATCGTTCATATCCGCTACGCTGAAATCCGAAAGCTCGTATCCGGATTTGCTCTTAAGCACGGATGAAGCCCAGATGGTATCGGATGAGCCTGCCTGGGTCTCTTTTCGGGGCGTGTCGTTGATGATGTTGGACGGCTGGCTTTGCTCGCTCCAGTCGTCTTTGACCGCCACCACCAAAAAAGAATAGGTGGTACCATTCTCCAGCCCGGTGATGGTTCGGGATTGAATGGTGTTGGAAGGGCTGCTCTTGGGGAGAGAATCCACTTTGGTAAATGCCGAGGGAATGTTTTCGGGAGCGGTGGCAGTGGAATAGGAACCGACATACTGGTAAATCTTATAACCGCTCAGATCGCTCTCGTAATTGCTGGTGTACCACAGCAAGGTAATTTCCTCGTCTCCGGTTATGTTCTTTAAACCTAAAGGTGGGGAGAGTTTCTCGGGAGAAACAATCTTGTTGGTTGTTTCATCACACCCTTGCAGCCAAAGAGCAAGGATCAACACCAAAGCGATCAGTAGTGTTTGTTTCATAAAACCTCCTCTGCTATTGGTTACTTTCCAGTTCACTTTCTTTAATATACGGATGTTCGACATCATAGTGAAGTTAATTTCGGGACACAGGCAATGATTATGGAGTATGATAAAGGACAAAATCAAATTGAAATTTGGAATGAATTAAACTATATTCAGAGTGAATTTCGAGGAGATATCTGTAGTGGAAAGAGAATTTGGCAAAGATAAACGAAGTTTAATAGTTTTGGTCACCGGTGCCAACGGCTTCGTAGGAAGCCATCTGGTCGAAAGACTTTTGGACAAAGGCTATCCGGTCAGATGTTTGGTCAGAAAAACAAGCAATTTGAAATGGCTTTCTGATCTTAAAGTTGAATATGCCTATGGGGATATCTCGGAAAAGGATTCTCTTAAGGAGGCGGTTAGGAATGTGGATATCATAATACATTCAGCGGGATTGACCAAAGCCAAGACCAAGGAGGAATATTTCAAAGCAAATGCTGAAGGGACTAAGAATTTAATTGAGGTAAGTCTTCAAGAAAATCCAAGGCTACAAAAGTTTGTCTACATAAGCAGTCAAGCAGCATCAGGGCCGGGTGAAGATGAACAGCCCAAAGACGAAGCTACATCCTGTCGCCCGGTGTCACATTATGGTGAAAGTAAGCTGGAGGGGGAAAAGATTGTTTCGGGCTATTCGTCTAAACTTCCTGTAACCATCATCCGTCCGCCGGCGGTGTATGGACCGAGAGACACCGATATGCTGGGATTTTTCAAAGTGGTCAACAGTGGTTTCCGGATTTCTTTTGGAAAAGGGGAAAGTTATATAAGTTTGGTTCACGTTAAGGATTTGGCAGATGGTATTATCCTGGCAGCTGAAAATCCTAAAGCAATCGATCAAACCTACTTTATTGCAGATGATAGGGTTTATTCCTGGAGAGAAGCATTCAATATCATCGCCGGGGTTTTGAATAAAAAGACTGTCCCTTTAAAGATACCTAAAAGCATAGTGTTCTTTTTGGCTTTCCTCTC
>JBDROD010000323.1:0-12977 GCA_043810415.1 Candidatus Zixiibacteriota bacterium
AGGGATCTTCAAATTTATCTGTTCAGCCGTTCTCAAGTTTAGAATCAAATAGATCATCCGCGGGGTGGTGATGGGGATCTTCCCGGGATTCTCACCCGAGAGAATTCTCAAAGCCAATTCGCCCGCTTGCCTGCCGATATCCTTATCATCCCAGATCAAGGAGAAGAGCGCTCCGGCCTGGACAAAGGAAGAGAATGGACCCATAAACGGAATTCCATTCCGTAAGGTTTTAAGAAGCAGGTACTGGGTGGATTGCGGAGTAAAGATGACGGTATCCGCTACTGCCCAAAAGCCGTCAATCTGATGCTCCAGTTCCCCCATTACCTGGGGTATCTCTTTCTCCGACGAAACGGAAACCGAGATCAACTCCAAGCCGATCTGTTGACATACCTTCTTGGCCTCTGATACCACCGGTGCAGAGTCGCTGGTATAGATCACCCCTATTTTCTGCAATCCCGGCACGATCAGCTTAAACTTCTCCAACTGGGTCTTAAGGGGAATGTCCCAGGAGGCTCCGGTCAGGTTGCTGCCAGTAGATGACATACTTTGGCTAAACCCGGAGGCGACGGGGTTTAATACTGCGGAGAAAACGATAGGTATATCTTTGATCTCTTGGGAGATCAGCGCCGTTGATTTTGAGCCAACGGTGATGATCAGATCCGGTTTCAGCTCTCGTATCTGGGGAATGGTCTTTTGTTCATCCGGGGAATTGGAGGAGAGGTCAAATTCGATGAATATCGGCACAATATCCCCTTTGCGGAGCTCCTTTTTTACCCCCTCGGTAGCTGCCTGGAATGCAGGGGAATTGCTGCTTTTGACTATTACGATCCTTTTCTCCGCAGAGATGGCAATCCCCGGCAGCAGGAACAAAATCAGGATCCTCAAAATTTGCTTTTTTACCAAGCGCATATTTTTGAAAGGTATCTTATGGCAGTTACAAAGGATTTCCCCACCTTCTATCTTCCGATATTCATACTTATCGACTGGATTTTCACCTTCTTAATTGAATTTTATCAAAGCAGGCATTTATTTCGGTGGCAAGCAAAACCATCCGGACAGGGGATACCGACCAGATCTGATGAGCGGAGCCTGGCCCCCTATTTTTACCGGAAGGGTTGATGCATTTTATGCTATAGTGTATGACGGGTTGATTCAAACCCGTAATCGGAGTCTATTTAGGACTATTCTTTTCAGGACCATCTTCCGATAAAAAAAGTGAAGGATTCTTTGACCGGGAGGGATTTTGCTGGAGTTGAAACAGATTACCAAAATCTTCGATAAAACCCGAATAGCTCTGGGGGGGATCAATTTCCGAATGGATAAGGGCGAGTTTGTATTCTTAGTTGGACCTAACCAAGGGGGTAAGACCACGCTTTTGAAACTGATATCCTTAGAAGAGATTCCCACCTCGGGAGAGATTGTTTTTGATCAGTTCAGCAGTCGAACCATAAAGAAAAAACAGATTCCGTTTTTAAGACAGAAAATGGGGAGGATATTTCCGGACTTTCAATTGATAGATGACATGAACACGTTCGACAACATCGCCTTGAGCCTGAGAATTGGTGGGGTAGAGGAGGGGAAAATAAAAAAGCAGGTACATCGGGTTATGGAGATGGTAGGGTTTTCCAGTAAGGATCGTTGTTTCCCATGTCAGCTTTCTGCCGGGGAAAAACAGAAGGTGGCCTGCGCCAGAGCCATGGTCAAAGAACCGCTGCTATTGCTGGCGGATGAGCCCACCTTGAACTTAGATCAGAAAAGCGCGGATGAGATTTTGGGACTGCTCCAGCAGATAAATATTCTGGGAACGTCGATTCTTCTCGCTACCTGCGATTCTCATCTGAGGGTGGGAAGTCACGCCAGAATAATCAAGTTGGATAGAGGGAAATTGGTCAAACCAGCATGTGATGGCTTGAAAATTCTTTCACCCGTTTGACTTTGAGAAGTTTTTTTCCTATCTGATTTTTGTCCCACGGGGGACCTCTTTTACTTCAGACAGGACAAGAAGGGAGAAGTAACCATTAATTTAATCGGAGCAATACTTACCTCATGAGAATCAGCTATCTGGTCAAAAAAACTCTTGAGGGTATTTTCCAGAGGTGGAGGGCGAATCTCATTCTGGTGGTTTGCCTGGCTCTATCCTTTTTGGTTTTAGATGCCTTCCTCGTGATCACAGTGAATCTATGGGATTTGTCCCAAAGGTTAAAGGGGGATGTCGAAATCGAGGTCTTCCTGCAAGATGGTATCACCCCCGAGCAGACTCGATCTCTTCGAGAAAATCTGTCAAATTTAACCGAGGTGGAAAAAGTTATATGCCGGTCCAAAGGGGAAGCTTTTATCGAGATGGAGGATTACCTGGGGGAAAAGACCCTCCGGGGTTTGGACTCCAACACCTTTCCTGCCTCCTTTCAGGTAGGCGTAAAAAAAGAGTACAAAAATTTTCAACAGATATCCTCATTGGCCACCCGGATCGGGAACCAGGAGGGGGTGGAGGAGGTGGAATTCGGAGGAGAGTGGTTATCCAAATTGGATCGAACGGTAAGGATCTTTCTCACCGGGGATATGATCTTCGGGGTTTTGGTCACGTTATCGGTGATTTTGATGGTTTCAAACTTCATGCGGGTGGCGATCCTTTCCCAAGCCAAGTCGATTCAGGTGATGAACCTTCTGGGGGCAAGCTGGAGGGACATATATCTTCCTCTGCTTGGGCAGGGGATGATTCTGGGCGGATTAGGTGCTCTGTGGGGTATTGGTCTCGTCTGGATCGTTTACACTCTCTTTTCCCTAAAATTGATTAACCTGGCCTTTCTTCCATTCTATTTACTAGCCGGCTTAACAATCTGGGGAATGATTTTGGGTGGAGGGGGAAGTTACTGGTCGGTCAAAAGGCAGATGTAAATTTTCACCTCTCCTAAAAATCAGGGATCACCTTTCAATGATGAGAGCTGGATTTCAAAAGACAACTTCACCGGGAGAAATCATATCAAATGAATAAGTCAGTTGGCATCCGCTGCGGAAAATGGCTCAGACTATTTTTATTGGTTTTTTCGATCTGGTTATGTATATTTATAGACCAAGCTTTCTCTGATACGCTGGGAGTGGAATCAAAAGACCAGATGGAGGATCTGATGAAAATCAGAACCCAGCTGAAGGAGAAACGGAAATCGATTAAGCTGCTCCATCAAAAAGAGAAGAACGCTTATGAGGAGCTTCTGGATTTGGAGGAGAGGCTGGATTTAACCCAGCGGTTTATAAGACAACTAAAGGTGAGGGAGAAAAAGGTGGAGAAGGAGCTCAAGATCAAAGAAGAGAGCCTGAAGGAGACCGACACCCAATTGATACATTATCGGGAACAATCCAAACTCAGATTAAGAGAGATATATAAACACCACAGGTTAAGCCCTGTTGCCGTCATATTTGATGCCTCCTCTCCCACCGATTTGGTGAAGCGATTCAATCTCGCCCGGATTATCCTGAAACGGGATCGGGACAACTTCATCCGGATTCAGAACACAAAAGAAGCCTTAGAAGAGAAGGAAAGAAACCTAAAAGAGAGCAGAGCGGAATTGGCTCAACTGGAAAAAAGAAAAACCGGGGAGGAGATCATTTACTCCCGTGAGCTCCAAGAAAAAGATCGGCTTTTAAAGCAGATCAGATCGGAAAAGATCACCTATGCTAAGGCAGTTAGTGAATTGGAAGAGAATGCAGCTCTGCTGGAGAACGTTCTGGCAGGTATTCAACCGGGGAATTCATCCGGTAGGATTGCAGCCGCGAGGAGTCAAGATAAAATAGAACCTAACGCGGGTGAGGGGTTTTTTGTCATATCGAAAGGTAAGCTCCCCTGGCCCATACTAGGAAGAGTGGTCTCCCGCTTTGGCGAACAGATAAATCCTCAATTTCAAACCAAGATCAGAAATACAGGCATAGAAATAGAAAGTGCGTCAGGGGAAGAAGTGGTGGCGGTGTCGGAAGGGAGGGTGATTTATTCCTCTGGCTTAAGGGGATATGGCAAGATGGTGATATTGGAGCATGATGACGGATATTACACCCTGTACGCTCGCTTGTCGGAGATATGGGTTTTCCTCAACCAAAAAGTGGATCGGCTGCAGGTCATCGGAACGGTGGGTGAAAATGGACTTTCCTTCAAACCCACGCTGCATTTCGAGGTCCGGGAAGGTAAACAGCCCCAAGATCCATTGGAGTGGCTTAGATAATGAGCTTTGACAGAGTTTTAGATCAGGTGGTCCCCAAAAGAATACTCTCCGGTGCTTTAAAGAAAAATCTTTTGGCCTCCTCCTACCTTTTCTATGGCGATCAGGGAACCGGCAAATGGCTGATGGCACTGGAGCTGGCCAAGGCAATGATCTGCGAGACGAGCCGAATAAAAGCATGCGACTCCTGCTCTCCCTGCCGGAAGATCGACAAGTTCATCCATCCGGATGTGAAGCTGATTTTCCCCATCCCGTCCGCTAAATCCGATAAGAGCAGGAGGGGAGAGGCGGATAACTCCGAAGATTCCGAGGCAGATACAACCATCTCCGGTAAATCCCCGGATAAGACACAAAAGGAGATAGATAAATTCTACTCGCTCAAGAAAGAGGAGCCATACACCCTAGTCAGATTCGACCGGAAGGTCAACATAGCGGTGGAGCAGATCCGAGCAATGCAAAAGGACATCTCCCTGAAACCGTTCGAGGGGAAAAGAAAGGTGGTTATCATATCGGAAGCAGAGCAGATGCATATCTTCTCAGCCAATTCCCTTTTGAAAACCCTGGAGGAACCGCCGGAGGACGCGACCTTGATTCTGACCACCAGCGACATAAACCAGCTTCTCCCCACTGTGGTTTCCCGCTGCCAACAGGTAAGGTTCGGGAAGATACCCCTGCCGTTGATAGAGGAAAAACTCATATCGGATTATGGTGTAGAAAAAGAAAAGGCGATGCATTTGGCTTTCCTTTCCAACGGGAGTTACGGTCGGGCCTTGGATTTCCTCCGGGGTAAAAGACAGGATATTCGCCGGGAAGCCCTGGGGCTGCTCAAAGTTGCCAGCGAGGGCTCAACCAGCCGAATCGTCGGGATGGTGGACCAGCTTTTGAGCCAATGGGACCGGAATTCAATTATAGAGATGTTCGACGTTACCCACACCATCCTGCGGGACGTCTTCTGGTCCTTTGAAAAGCAGGATCGACTGATCAATGCGGACATGCAGGCGGAGGTGGTCAAACTGCGGGGGAGTTTTGAGCGTCAAAATAAAGTTGAACAGGTTTTCCAAACGATGGAACAGACCCGGATCGACTGCCAGGTAAGAAACGCCAATTTGAAACTGGCACTTTTGGACGTGTGCTTCCGGATAAAAAGATTGATCGCTGGAGCGGGCAATCGTGCCGGATAAATGACGAACAGAAAAAAGCAAGGCGGAGGTAATCTTAAGAATAAGGAAAAGGAACGACAACGTATCACGGAAGACCAGAACATGATTTAATCAAGTGAAGGTGGGCAGTGAGAAAGAAAACAAAGACCAAGTAGTTGGTTCGAGCATAAAAGGAGCATTAAAGGATGGACATATATCTGGTGGAATTCAAAGGATCTCGAAAGGAATATTTCGTTAACCCGGATTGTTTAAGCATAAAGATCGGGAATTTTGTCATCGTTCAGGCGGAGCGGGGGGAGGACATGGGACGGGTGATCAAGAAGATCCCCGAGGAGATGGTGGAGCTGGAGAAAAAACCGCAGAACATTTTGCGTTTGACCACTCCGGATGATTTAAACCGATTGGTAGCCAACCGGGAGAAGGAGAAAGACTGCGTCAAGCAATGCGAGAAGATGATCGCAGAAAGAAACATGGAGATGAAGCTGGTGGATGCTGAGTTCCAGTTCGACAACAATAAAATCACTTTCTTTTTTACGGCAGACAAGAGGGTGGATTTTCGGGAGCTGGTGAAAGAGCTTGCCACCACTTACAAGACCAGGATCGAGCTGAGACAGATCGGGGTGAGGGATGAAGCCAGAAGGATCGGCGGGTTCGGAGTCTGCGGGCTGCCCCTTTGCTGTACCGCCTTTCTGCGGGAATTTGAGCCCATCTCCACCCAGCTGGCGCGGGAGCAAAACCTCTCCTTGAACCCGGCAAAGATTTCCGGAAACTGCGGCAGACTTTTGTGCTGTTTGAGGTACGAGAAGGACGTTTACGAGAAGAGCCTTCCCCTCTTTCCCAAAGTGGGAGATAAAGTACAGACCGAACAAGGAGAAGGGGTGGTGGACAAGATCAATATCTTCAAGGAATACATCGTGGTAAAACATGAATCGGGGGAAGAGGAGAAGATCACCCTGATTCAATTGAGAAAGAGAGAGAGGAAGAAAAGCCAGGCAGCGGCTAAGGCCGAAACCCACAAAAACATTTCTTCCTAATATATCCCGAAAGAACGGGATAAACGTATTGCATTCTTTATAATATTAACCAGAATCCATCATTTCAACCACAACATGATAAAAACATCGTAACTTCTTTTGTTACTGCAGATTACACCTGTTGACACAATTCTCCGTCTGTTTGATCCAAATGCAATTTCAGATGGAATGATCGAGCACCCTCATTTGGTGGAAGGGAATACAAAAAATAAGCGAGGAGGAGAAATTGACCGCCAGATTCATGGTTACGACCCCCATCTATTATGTGAATGACCGGCCCCATATCGGTCAGGCATACACCACCATTGCGGCGGACGTTTTAGCCCGGTTTCACCGGTCTAGCGGGGAGGAGACCTTCTTTTTAACCGGCACGGACGAGCATGGCTCCAAAGTGGAAGAGACAGCAAAGAAGATGGGGAAGACTCCTCAACAGTTATGCGATCTGAACGTTGAGTTTTTCAAAAGAGCATGGAAAAGCTTGAACATATCTTACGATTATTTCGTTCGCACCACCGATCCCCGCCACGAGAAAGCGGTGGTGAAGCTTCTGGATCTTTTACATAACGCTAAGACTCAAAATGGAGATAGGGTTGTTTATTCCGGAGAATATTCGGGATTGTATTGCCTGGGATGCGAGAAATTCATCACCGAAAAGGACCTGGTCAACGGTCTCTGTCCGGATCATCAGCAGAAGCCCAAGGTTATCACGGAAAAGAACTATTTCTTTCGCCTTTCCTCCTACTTGAAGCTGGTGGAGGAGTTGATTCAGGCCGACAGGTTGAAGATCTCCCCACCGGAGAGGAAGAAAGAGACCCTGGGGCTGCTTAAACAGGAACTGGACGATTTCTCCATTTCCCGGGAGAAGGTCAGCTGGGGCATTCCCCTTCCTTTTGATCCCCATCAGAATGCCTACGTATGGGTGGATGCCCTTCCCAACTATATCTCAGCGGTGGGTTACGGGGATGATCCGGAGCAATTCCAGAAATGGTGGAGGGAAGGGAGGATAGTCCATCTGATAGGAAAGGACATTCTAAAATTTCACACGGTCTTCTGGCCAGCCATGCTTTTGGCATTGGGAGAGAAAACTCCCGATCAAATATTCGTCCACGGTTACTTCACCATCAACGGTCAGAAGATGAGCAAGACCCTGGGGAACGTAATTTATCCGGAGACCCTGGCGGAGACTTATGGCTCCGATGCAGCCCGATATCTTCTTTTGACCCAGTTCCCCTTTGGACAGGACGGGGACATTCAGGGGGAGAAATTCGTCGAAAAATATAATGCCGATTTAGCCAACGATCTGGGAAATTTAGTCAGCCGGACGCTCAAGATGGTGGAAATCTACTGTCAGGGAAGGATCCCCCAAGCCAACTCTTACGAACCGGCGGATGAAAGTCTGAAAAAAGAGGCAACCGGATGTTCCGATTCGGTATGGAGATACATTCAGGAGATCAATATCAATCAGGCCATCGATCAGATCATGAGATTGGTGAAAAGCACCAACCGGTATGTGGAGAACCAGGCTCCTTGGGCTTTGGCCAAGGATAATAAAAAGGAGAGGCTTGATACCGTTCTGTACGTCAGCTGTGAGACCTTAAGAATCATCAGCACTCTCTTTTACCCGGTGCTTCCGCAGAAATGTATCCAAATCAGAGAGCTTTTGGGTTTGCCGGAGGGGGAGACTATTCCCAAACTTGGTGACGCAGCTAAATGGGGATTGTTGAAGAGCGGAACGAAAGTGAGTATCCCTGAATCTCTTTTCCCCAGACTGGAGAAAACCAAGCGATCAATGGTAAAATCCGAAAAAGAGAAAATTGAGAAGGCGAATGTGGAGGAGAAGAATATAGCTATGGAGGTTTCATTCGAGGAGTTTTCCAAACTCGATTTCAGGGTGGCGGAGGTGAAACAAGCAGAGCGGGTGAGCGGGGCGAACAAGCTTCTGAAGCTAAAAATAGACCTAGGCACGGAGGGGAGGGAGATCGTGGCGGGAATCGCCGAGCATTATTCTCCGGAGGAGATGGTGGGGAAAAAGATCGTGGTGGTGGTCAACCTGAAACCGGCCAAGATCAGGGGGATAGAGTCCAGAGGAATGCTGTTGGCAGCCAAAGACGGAAATCTTTTGAGCCTGGTTTGCCTGGATAAGAACGTGGCAACCGGCTCTAAAATCAGTTGAGGTTTCAGGTGATAGACACGCATGCGCATCTGGATATAAAACAGTTCGACCAAGACAGAGATAAAGTGATTAAAAATGCCTTCTCCTCGGGTGTGGAGAAGATAATCAATGTCGGATGTGATTTAAAATCGAGCCGGGAATCGATCCGGCTGGCGGATAAGTACGAACAGATATATGCTGCTGTTGGTTACCATCCGCACGATGCCAAGGATTTGACCGATCACGCCCTGAAGGAGATCAAAGCTTTAGCTTCCCATAAGAAAGTGGTAGCCATCGGCGAGATCGGTTTGGACTTCTACCGGAATCTATCCCCTCCGGAAGATCAAATAAAAGCGTTTGAGAATCAAATTCAATTAGCCCGGGAGCTTAAGCTCCCCCTGGTGGTCCACGTTCGGGATGCCTGGGAGAAGGCGCTGGCCATCCTCAAAGAGACCGAAGCAGACCAGGTGGGAGGGGTGCTCCATTCCTTCACCGGAAACTTGGAGCAGGCTCATATAGCAGTGGATATGGGCTTTTATTTAAGCTTCAACGGAATGCTGAACTATCCGGACTCCAAGACCTTGAAGGTTGCCAGGAAGCTGCCTTTGGATTCGATTCTGGTCGAGACCGATTCGCCATATCTTTCACCCCTACCGCAAAAAGACAAGAGAAACCAGCCGGCTTATTTAAAATACGTGATCGAAAAACTGGCAGAGCTTTTCTCTCCGCTTTCTTTTCAGGACGTGGAGCGGATCACGGCGGTGAATGCCTGTTTCCTCTTCGGGCTGATCAAGACCATTCCCTGCCAGGTGGCTTATCCCATCCGGGACAGCTTATATTTAAACATTACCAATCGCTGTTCCAACTCTTGCGTTTTCTGCGTGCGAAACTATACCGATTTTGTGAAAGGTCATAACCTGCGATTGAATCAGGAACCCACTTTCAGCGAAGTGATAAGCGCCATGGATGGTTTGGAAAAATACCGAGAAGTGGTCTTCTGCGGATATGGTGAACCGACCATCCGGCTGGACTTGCTCAAAGAGGTAGCCCGGTATCTTAAAAGTAAGAACGTTCAGGTAAGGCTCAATACCAACGGGCAGGCGAATCTGATCAACCGCAGAAACATTGTGTCGGAGCTGGTGGGCTTGATAGACGTGGTTTCCGTAAGCCTGAACGTGGATAACAGCGAAAAATACGACCGGCTGTGCAAATCCAAATTTGGTGAGAATGCCTTCGGGAAAGTGATCGATTTCGTGAAGGAATGCAGGAAGCATCAGTTAAAGACAATCATCACGGTTCTGGATATGCCGGAGGTCGATTTGAAAAGATGCGAAAAAATAGCGAGAGAGCTGGGTAGTGATTTAAGGGTCAGGCATTATGATGTCGTGGGATGATAAGATACTTTCTCAACCATAACTTTAGAAGCATCTATTATCATCAAGTCATTAAATAACTTACGAGCTAATAGATTTCTGTCCCTGATAGAAAATTGTGAAGAAATAACCAGTCCGGAAGATTCGTAAGCAACCGGAGTTAAATAAATATTGGCTTTGGAAACATAGGTTTTGAGATGTGAGACCGAAGAAAAGGTTAAGCCAGAATTTCCTCATTAACGATAGAGCTGCCAGGAGAATCGTCGATGGTTTGAATCTGGAGAAATCGGACATCGTTCTGGAGATCGGGGCGGGTTCCGGAGCATTGACCAAACATCTGTTGAATCAAGCCCAAAGGGTACTGGCGGTAGAAATCGACAAGGAATTATGTTCCGTTCTCCAACGGAAATTCGCAAACTACCGAAATCTGACTGTAATAAATGCAGACATCCTCGATCTTGATCTCGACAAGGCGATTAAACCTCATCCCAGCTGCAAGGTGGTCGGAAATCTTCCTTATCAAATCACCTCTCCCATTCTCTCTTTTCTTCTTCAAAACAAAAAACTCATCGATTTCTGCGTTTTGATGGTTCAAAAGGAGTTCGCGCTAAGGCTTTCCTCTGCACCGGGGAGTAAGAACTGGTCGCCTTTATCGGTTGCCATCCAACTTTATGCTGACGTTGGAATTCTCTTTCATCTCAAGCCCAGCTCATTTTTCCCTCAGCCCCGGGTAAATTCATCGGTGGTAAAGATTACTTTCCTGTCCCATCCAAAGGTTCAACTGGAGGATGAAGAGTGGTTCCTTCGGGTGGTCCGGGCAGCTTTTGGGCAAAGAAGGAAAATACTATTAAATTCCCTGGCGGCGAATTTGTCTTTGCCTAAAGACAAAATTGAGTTTATCTTAAACCGGGTCGAGATCGATCCCAAAAGGCGAGCGGAGACTTTGGGCTTGAATGAATTTGCCGTACTGTCCTCAGCTCTCAAAAAGTTGGTGTAATAGATTCCAATAGAGTGTGCATCAATCTTTCTGCTTGTCTTCCTCTCAACTTTGGATAAAAGATAAAGGTACCGGAGATTAGAGCCTTCGGATTTATCGCCCATGGAAATATGCATAAATACTTTTTTTCTGTTTTTATTCTAGCAGGGATGTTCGTCCTGTCCAAGAATACTTTTTGTGCCCAGCTGAGACTCGATTTCTCCCAGGACAACCGCACCTATTTATGGAACACCAAGCTGGATTATAGCCGGCTGGCCGACCGTGGATTTTTCTGGGGGTTTTCCAGCGCCATCAATTCCATGCTGATTCAGAAATCTCTCTTTTCCAACAACCAGAACCGGTGGCAGGAGGACGGAAACATCGGGTTGAGTCTCGGATACTCCTTAAGTCCGAAGCTGAAGCTGGGGATTCTTCTTTCGCAGGACGTCAATTCCCTCGAAAAAAGAAAAGTGCAGAACTCCGAATACGGCATCACCACCGAATACCAGCTCTCCGGCATACGCTTCGCTCAGGTGATAGGAGGTAAAGACGTTCAAAGAAGGTGGGAGGGGGGGGAGAGGGACGATGCCGGATTCAATCACCGGCTGGAGATATCTCATGCTCCGGATATTCTAAACGGAGCCAATACCCGGCTTTATTTCCGCCAGACCAGCTCCGCTTTGAGCAATGTTCCGCTCCTGGAGAGGGATTTCAGTCTTTTCTTCGCTAAGACCTTTTCCACCAAAGATAGTATTGAATTCTCCTATCAGGAGGACTGGTCCAAGAAGAAGTTTTACCTGGGGGACGTTTCCTTAGCCCAGATCAATACTCAAAGAAGATCTCAAAGGCTGGTAAGCCTGAAAACCTCTACCCGGATTCCCCTGCAGGTGAGGATGGACTTTGATTTTGATTTTCTGTATGACGGTTACAGATATTCCGGAGAAACCGAACCCCTGGTGCCCAGGTTGACCAACAATTCCACCAGCTCTCAAAATTTAAACTTAAAGATGACCAGGGAATTCTTCAAGAGATTCGCCTTGTCCAGCTATTACAAATATCTCCAATCGGATGAGGATTACACCGAGGATTACAAGGACCTGAAGATGAAGAGCGCGGAATGGGGGGGGAGTCTGACCATGAGAATCAGCCGGTCCGATTCCCTGTATTTTACCATCTCGGTGGGGGTGGCTTCTTTTTATGCTTCAACGCTGTCGGACCAGTTGAATGACAGGGATCTTTTGACTTTCACCTCCTGGGGAATATACCGGCACATCTTCACTCCTCTTTTTTCCCTGCAGGTGGAAGGGGGGGTTAGAAATTTTCACCAGGTATATATCTCCAACCGGCTTTCCGCCAACAACAACCATAACCAGACCTACGTGCTCTCTCCGACTTTCACCTGGCAGCCTTTCCTTGCTCTTAAGATAAAACAGAACTACAACATCCAAGCCAATTACATCTATTATGATTACGAGAAGGCGAAGGAGAGTACGAAAAACCGGTTGTTTCGACGTGCCAGCTCGGGCACGAACGTCAACTGGGCTTTGACCAGCCGGATCGATTTTAATCTGGGATACACTTACCGGTATGAGGATTACGGGCAGCTGGTCTGGAGGGACCAGTGGGTGCAGAAGCCCAGCTGGGAACGAAGAACCCACACCATCGGTATTTCCATGGAGTATCAACCTACCAGATTCATCTCCTTGTCACCGGGGTACAGCTACCAGAGGAGAAAGTCGTGGGATCATTTTGCCGATCTGGTCAGTTTGAAAGAAGTCCGTTCGCTAAGCGGGAGATATTCGCAGAGCACTCTTTCGGTGGTGGGGAGATACCATATAGACGTCCTGGATTACGTAATGTTGTCGGCAGCCCGAAGGATACAAAAAAGCTCGCAGGGTTCCAAAGAGGTTTCGGACTATGCCAGCGTTTCGGTCAACCGGAATTTTTGATCGAGGTTAACCATACAATGCAAGTAGGGTCACTTCGTCACAGCTTTATTTTTATTTTGATTCTTATCCTGATGCTAAATCTCTGTATCTTTGGGTGCAAGAATCCTTTCCGCACCAGGGAATCC
>JBDROD010000324.1:0-5012 GCA_043810415.1 Candidatus Zixiibacteriota bacterium
TCCATCGGTTTTTTATACTATCGCGGAGATTGAAGTGAAGCTTTCGTTAGGCGGGATTACCGTAAACCAAAATTCGCAGGGGACGCTCCAGGCTGGGTTAAGCCAGGTTTCGTTCATCCCCCAAGCGGATGATCAGTGGCTTTACTTGAACGGGAAACCATATCGAGGTGTGCTGGAGATAAAAGGCATCCCGGATACTAAATCGCTTTTAGTCCTAAACATCGTCAACCTGGAGGATTATCTCAAAGGTGTGGTTCCGGCGGAGATCGGCAAATTAAATCAAACCGAGATGGAAGCGCTAAAGGCTCAAGCCATCGCCTCCAGGACTTATGCTCTGTTTCAGGCTAACCAGAACAGAGAGAGGAAATACGATCTGGAAGCGACGGTGATGGATCAAACCTATTCGGGCGCTGCCGTCGAGGATCCACAAACCAACCGGGCTATCCAGTTCACCCGGGGTAAGGTGCTGACCTATAAAGGCAAGTTGATCTGCTCCTATTACAGTACCAATTGCGGAGGAAAGACCGAATACATTGAAGAGGTCTGGGATAAACCCCAAGAGCCTTATCTGATCCCGGTGGATGACGACACCTTCTGCTTCTGGTCAAAGAACTATAACTGGGAAGAAAGATGGGCCAAGGAGTCGCTGAATAAAAACATCAGGACGTTTTTGGACAGCACCCGGATTTCTTCCGATAAAAGGTGGGGGGATCTGCTGGATCTTAAAATAAGGGAGAGGTCTCCTTCAGGCCGGGTGGAATGGTTGGATGCAGTTTCGGACCAGGGGACTTATCCCCTTAGGGCGGATAAAATCCGATGGGCTTTGAGAAAGGGGAACGGCTCTAATTCTATTCTACCCAGCACCTGTTTCGATCTGGAAATCGTCAGAGGCGAGGATGACTCCATTAAACAGGTAATCGCCCGGGGCAGGGGAAACGGGCACGGCGTGGGGATGTGCCAGACGGGTGCCATCGGCATGGCGCGGGCAGGTTATTCCTGCCGGGACATTTTATTGCATTACTATACCGGAGTCAAAATAACTCAGTGCTATTGAGTGACGACCCCGATTACCGAAGTCTGCTTTCATCGATTTTAACCCCGTCATCGTCCACCCGGCGGAGGATGGTTACCCGGATTCATCCTCCTCGGCTGCTTCTTTGGATGGCTGAAGTCTGATTATCACGATGCCGGCTAATATCAATATTCCTCCCGCCAGCTGCAGAGTTTTCAAAGATTCACCGAACAGGAAGAATGCCAAAACCGATGCCACTATCACCTCCCAGGTGGCGGTGATCCCTGCCCGTCCGGCCTCGAGAAACCTCAATCCCCGGGTGTAAAGAGCATATCCCAAGAGGGTGGAAAAAACTGCCAAGGCGAAAATCCAAAGCCATGTCTGGAGCGGATAATTCACCGAAGCCAGCACATGTGCTCTCCTTAAGATCAAAAGGAAAAAACTTCCGAAACCGAAGGTGTAAATCACCACGGTAAAGGAGCTATATCTCTCCACCCCCTTTTTGCCAAATACACTGTAAAGCCCCGCTCCCAATCCGGCTCCCAGCCCGGAAATAATCCCTTTGAAATTCAGCTTCAAAAGGGCCAGACTTTGAATCTGAACCACCAGAACACACCCCAGGAAGGTCAAAAGCAGGGCCAGAATTTTGCCCCGGGTCAGCTCCTCGCCTAAAAAAAGCCGGGAGAGGATCACCACGAAAGCCGGATAGGTGTAAAGCAGGATGGTAGCATTGGCGATGGTGGTGTATTTGATGGCATAGAAAAACAGAAGAAAGCACAGGCTTACGCTTAAAAGACCATAGAGGGCAAAGAAAAGGAAATCCTTTCTCCGGATCCTGAGCCAGTCCGGATTCAGAAATATCGCTATCAAAAAGGCAAGCAGAAAGGCGATTAAAGCCCGGAAGGTTACCACGGTCAAAGGATCCGGCTCCTGCCGGTATATCATCCGGGCAAAAATCCCGATGGTCCCCAGGCAGGTTGCCCCCAGAATCACCAACAGGTATCCTTTGGTTTCTTTTTTCATCTAGGCCTTGTGATTTTGGTTTTTAGTCATTCGAAACTTGTACACCATAGCGGAGTTGCATCCTGGTCTATGAATTCTCATTCTGAATTATCTCCTCATATTTAGTTTTGGAGAGTTCCATTTCGTCAAACTCCACCAAAACTTTTCCCCCTTCCTTTATGAAATGTCTCCTTACTTCCTTGAACCTTTCATCTCCGAATATGTCGATGTTCATCCGGGGATCGTGATCGCTGTACTTTTTCCGGATAAGTTCAAATCCGCATTTCTGGTAACAGCGTATCGCTCTTTTATTATGTGAAGCCACGTCTAAGAAAAGCAGTTCAAACTGCATTTCCCCGAAATAATGTCGCAGTAAAGCCAACATGGCATCCGTCCCCATTCCCTGATCTATAAACTCATATCCCAGATATATCCCCACCCAGGCGGTTTTCGTTTTAGGTTCAATCTTATATAAACAGATGAAACCGACCAGCTGTCCCCCCATATCGTCAATGGACAGCCAGAGTGCAGCCGGATCGTTTTTCCTTTTCAAATACCAAGCCTCTTTTTGATCTTCGGTCATCTCCGGCATATTGTAATGAAAATACAGAGGATCAGGATAAGGTTTCCATAACCGTCTTTTTTCCACATCCTCCCTGACAAAGGAACGTAGCAAAACCTTCTGACCATTCAAAACGACGTTTTTGGAATCCCTGATATCGGAATTCATTTTATTACCCCAACCCATTTGGAATGACTTTACTGTTTTGTCCTTAATGGTTTTTAAAAGGAATAAAGAAAATGAATTTATTCATTTATTGCCAACGGCAGCTTTTTCCATCATATTTTTGATCTTCTCTTTTTCCATTGCCTTAACCCAAAGGAGGATATTCAAAACCAAGCCGGTATACAAAGGATCACTTTCCTGGGACCAGTAAGGTCTGAAGCCGCCATCCTCTCTCTGTATTTTCCCGATCCCCTCCACGATCTTTTTTATCCTGGGGTCCCCGATATCATAGCCCGAATCGGTGCCTCTTTTTCCGGAAAAGAATGATTGCCCCAGAAGATGCGTCAGGTGATAGACATCGTTTTTCTCTTTCTTTTCATTCCAAACGTGATAACCTAGTTCGGCATCCACAGCTGTCTGGTCTAAGTGTTTTTCATACAGTTCCCGGCCGCGCTTATACAATGTATCTTCTTCCCCCAGCAGATCCTTCATCAGGAAAGTCACCACCGTACTGGAGTCAGGATCGACAGTCTCCTGTCCCTCCACGGCGCTCCACCCTCCACCCGGCAGCTCCATCCGGCGAAGCCAGTTGATGGCTTTCTGGCAAACCTCGGCATTTTCCTGACCGAATAATCTGAGAAGATCCACGATCTCCACGGTAAGCCAGGTAACGCCTTTCTGACTGGATACCCAATCCATGTTTTCCGGTATATCGATCTTCGGGTTTTCACTAAATCCCCCCTCCCCGGTTTGATGTTTCAAAACGAACTTCATACAGCTGGAGAGCGCCAGACCCTCCTTTGGCATACCGCATCTGGATAAAAGATAGGCAGCTCTCTCTGTTTCTTTAACCCCGCTTTTTTTCGGATCGATCTGGCTGGAAAAGCCACCATCTTTATTCTGGGTCTTTAGTAATTCCAAAAGTAATTTTTCTCCCGTCATAGTGTCCCATAGATCAACCATTTCCAGAACGGACAATCTGGTGTAAAGATCACCTTTTTCGAAGATGAATGGGATGGGATCGTATTTTAATTCCATGATAACTTGGCTCCTTTTACCCTTCCTTCTTTCCCCCTCTCCACGTTTGTGGAGAGGGGGAACACAAGGGGGTGAGGTAGAATTAGATTCTCCTTAGCTTTGTCACGCTTTCTATATGAAAAGTATGGGGAAACATATCCACCGGCTGTACGTTCTCCAGGCGGTAATCCTCTTGACAAAACGATTTCAAATCCCGTGCCAGGGTGGTGGGGTTGCAGGAGACGTAAACGATCTTCTGCGGCTTCAGATTCAAAACGGATTTTATCACGTCCTTGTGTAAACCCGCCCTGGGTGGGTCGAGCACTATGGCGTGGAAATTTCTTTTCTCCGCCTCTAGGGTTTTCAATACCTTTCTCGATTCCCCGCAGATGAATTCACAGTTGTCGATATTATTCAGTTCCGCATTCCGCCGCGCATTCTGTACCGACTCCTCCACCGCTTCTATGCCGATTACTTTTTTGGCCACCGGTGATAAAAATATAGAAATCGTCCCATTCCCACAATATAAATCTAAAACCTCCTCTGTCCCTCCCAAATCCGCCATACTCAGCACTGTGTGATATAATTTTTCCGTTTGTTGAGGATTGGTTTGGAAAAATGAGTTGGAAGAGATCTCGAATGTGAATTCTCCGAGTTTTTCGGTGATGGTTCTCTCTCCACTCAATAGCTCCTCTTTCTCTCCTACTGCGATATTGGTAATTTTTGAGTTTATATTTCTCACCACGCTTTTGACGGATGGAAAATTCAAGATTAGCTTCCCGCAAAATTCTTCCCCAACTGGAAAATCCCCGCTGTTAGTAACCAGATTGACCATGGTCATGTCGGTATTTTTGCCTTCCTTTATAACCAGGTATCTAAGAAAACCGGATCGGCTTTTTTGATGATAAGCAGGCAGATTCTTGTCTTTCGCATATTGGCGGACAAATTCTACAATCTGGTTGGCAGTGGGGGATTGCAGGAAGCATTCTTTTAGATCGAAGACCAGATCGTATCTTCCCCGGGGATGAAGCCCCAGAGAAAATTTCTTGTCCGGGTCGGGGATGAAGGCATATTCCATCTTATTTCTATAATAGAATATCTTTTCACACCCCAACGCATCCTGAACCGGAGGATCGGTGAAGCTCCCGATGTGAGTCAAACTATCCTTGACATGCTTGGTTTTGAACTTAAGCTGTTCTTCATATTTCAAATCCTGCCATGAGCAGCCGCCGCAAAAACCAAAATGCGAGCATA
>JBDROD010000325.1:0-7086 GCA_043810415.1 Candidatus Zixiibacteriota bacterium
CCAATTCTTTTTTCTTTTGTTTTTCAGTTACTTGTGTTAGCATATATTTGGTATAGGTTTGACTTCCAATGTTCCCTTCACTACAGAATATAATCAATTGGGCCAAAGATTCAAGCAAAAAATCAGATTTTTGGACTAGGATACCCCTACCCTTGACCTTTACAGTTAGTAGTTCAGATGCCCTGCGCACCTGACACCACCTTCTTTTGGTCTCTCTTCTAATCTCCCCCCTCTCCGCTTGATGTTGAAAATCCCGTCAAAGGCAGGTGAGGGTGTGACAGCGAAGATCCATAGGAAAAGGGGATAGGTCGTAGTAGCAAATTTGCTACAGCTTTGATGGTGAAAAGGATGGCGCCGGTATTTATGAGCGGACGCTCCCGTCTGGGAGAGGCAGTGTATTCTACCTGCCCCTTACCGCATTCCCAGAATGCATAAATTTGAATTGTGCTTTTGAATTTTTATCTTTTGACTTTAAACCTTGAACTTTGAACATTGAACCTTCATTTTGCACGAACGATGCATCGAAATTTATACGCAAGTCAATAACCTTGAATCACTTGGAGGTAAAACGAGAAAAAAATAAAAACAACCACCAGAAGCACCAGATGCACCAGGACATCTGAAAAATGAAAAACCGCCATCCGCAAGCCCCCCACAAAGTCCGGTTCGTTGGTCAGTGCCCAGGTCAGTAGTCCTGTGCTTATGATACCAACATTTCAGGTGCAAAAAAATGGGTGAAGTAAAAAACCTCACCCATTTTCTGCATAAGCAAAAAATTTATGGTAACAGTCAACGGTTCACTTGGGCTTATTCAAGCAATCTTGAGCTTTCTGCCAGGCTACCTTGGCTTTTTCCCCCACTCCCTTTTTGGCGTAAATTATCGCTATCTGTCGTAAGGCATCGCAGTTGGTGCTGTCTTTTTCGACTAGCGGCTCCAAAATCATCAATGCCTTATCTATGTTCCCCTCCTCCTGGTAAACCTCCGAAAGGTATACTTGTGCCTCCATATCGGTGCTGTCGATCTGCAGCGCCTTTTCGAAGCCACTCTGCGCCGAAGTCAAATAGCCATTCTTCTTCTCGGTCAGCTCCTTGATTTTAGCGGCAGACTTTTCGTCCTTGAGATATTCGCCGGAAGCATCTTTAAGCGAGTCCAGCACCGAGTTGGTTTCAACGATCTTCGCGAGATATATGGTTCCCATGTTGAAGAATCCGTCCTTGAAATTCGGATCGGCTTCGGTCAATTTCTGAGAATAATCGAGCGCCTGATCGAAGTCTTTGGCTTTGCTGTAAATGGCCACCAGGTTGATCAGCACCTCCACGTTCTTGGGATCCTTCTCCAGAACTATCTTGTAGTAATCCAAAGCCTCTTTCTCGTTACCCGAATAGAGCATGACGTCGGCGTATCCCTTTAGCATCTCCGGATTATCCGGGCTCAGCTTCAACCCGGTTTTAAGATACGGGATGGCTTGATCGAACTCCTTCTTCATGGTATAAGCTAACCCGGCATAAAGAAATCCTTTATAGGCGGAGCGGTCTATATTGGTGCAGGTGACGAATTTGACCATGGCGGTATCGTAGTTCTTCTCGTTAAAGTACTTGGCTCCCTGGTTGAACACCAGCAGCCATACATCCTTACGTTTTTCATTGATGTCGGCATTCCACTTGGCGTCGCTTTTCAAGCTTTCCGCTGTGGCAAACTGCTCTCCCATCCCGGGATAATTCTTCTTATAAAAATAAGCTTCACCCAGAAGATAATGCATCTCCGCATCATCGGGATAGCATTGCACCCCCTCCTCCAATATCGACACCGCACTGTCATACATCGAGTACCCGATGTCTATCTTGGCGCTGGTCTTGATGGCGCTGGCGGGCAGCCGGGGCTTTTGAGATTTCTGCCCCCAAACCAAATTTACCAGAAAAAGCAACAGGACCGAGAGAAAGACGATTCGCAGGGATTTCATTAAAGACTCCTTAGCTTAATTGGTTCAATAGTTAATTTTTTCTTGTAAATAAAAGACTCAAAACAATTATTATTATACGGTTTTTTGAATGGCTTTCATAATTTCGGAAAGAAATTTTTCCTCCGGAACCGCCCCCTCGACGGATGTGGTTTCGTTGATGATGGTTCTGGGAACTCCGAATACCCCGTACTTGTTCACCAGATGGGGAAACTCCGCCGCCTCTATCATGTCGGCGGTGATGAAATCACTCTCCATGGCGAATTTGTGCGCCAGGCTAACTGCCCGCGGACAGTAGGGTCAGGTGGGGGTGGCAAAAACCTGCAGGTGAACCTTTTGATCGATCTTTTTCAAAGCCGTTTTGGTCTCCGGCTTAAGGTCGGTTTCGCCTTTGGAAACCTCCACTACATCCATCAGCAGGGTGGCAAACTCGTATCCGAAAGGTCCGCCGTAAAATCTTATCCCGTAATCTTTCTCCCCTTCGATCACCGTGGCGGGGATCTTGTCGACCTGGTATTGTTCCACCTTCTGTTTATCCAGCTGGAAGTTGTAGACCTCCAGGGAGAGTTTGTCCGAAAATCCGGCTAGTTCGGTCAGAATCTCTCTGGTCTCCCGGCAGAACTGGCATTCCAATTCCTGGGTGAAATTGATCAACTTAACCGGATTCTTCAATCCTTTGAAAACCTCGTTCACCACTTTCTTTTCGTTTTCTCCCAGCATGATGCCTCCTTTTTAACAGGCTACTAATGGACGAAACAAAAGTTCAGGGTGAATGTAGTTGCTCAATTTATTGAGCATTATCACCACTAAGCCTGATAAATCAGGCAACTACAATAGGGAACAAATTTATGTTACATACCGCTAATTAACGAAACTGGTTTATCGGAATTCAATGTTGGATAATATCTTCCATTTTATGATTTTCGAGCTTCCCATACCGAGTTACGATACCGAACGGTTCGACTTCACTCACCACCCTGAGTTTGTCGAAGGGGGAGGTCGAAGAGAACTGGAATCGTTACCAATAGATGACCTCAATTGAGTATCCTTAGTAATTACAAATATAGATGCATAATTATTCCATTAACATACTCTTTCACTTTAAGATAATAAGAAGCAGCGGTTGACGGAAGGCGGACGTGGTTCACCACCACGACCAGACCTCCACCCTGAAATAGCGAACGATCCTCCGGGTCAAAAGAGTAAACAGGCTGCGCTTGCCGCAAAACACCTTGGCATGTCCGGTCATACCGGGTTTCAGCAGATGGTCCGGGTTCTCGATCTTACAGGTCACCGGGAAGATTTTCTTCGGCCCGCTGGTGTCCACCATCTGGGATATCTTGGTCACCTTTCCCCAGAAGGAAAGAAAAGGATAGCTTTGCACTTTTAGTTTCACCCTCTGCCCCTCCCTCAGTACGTCCAAGTCCTTCTCGGATACCTGGATCATCACCCGGATGGTATCGATGTTGGATATGCTCAACAGGTTGCCGTCAGAGCTGATGGAGGTGACCGTCCCCTGGATCGGGCTTTTTATTTGAGAATCGGAAACCTGGCCTTCCAGGAATTCCAATCGCTCCTGCCACCTTTTGATCTCCGTATCCGCCATGGAGAGCTCTTCCGGTCTGGACCCGTTTTTCATGATCTTCAGGTCATTCTGAGCGATTTTCAGCTGATTGGATAGAATCGAATATTCCGTTTGTACCTTTTCCCATTCCTGTTTGCTGATCAGTTTCTTATCTATAAGTTCTTTATATCTGTTCAATTCCTTTTCCTTGAGTGAAAGCTCGCTTTCTATCTGGGCTACCTTATCCTTGGCCTGCTGGATGGATTCCTTCCGGGCGCCTTTCTGGAGCAGATTGTAATTGTCCTTTGCTCTCCTCAGGTTCTCTTTTACCTGAAGCAGATTGGAATAATAGGAGGGAGAGGTCAGCTCCGCTACGGTTTGACCGCTGTCCACCTTCTGTCCCTCCTTCACCTTGGTCACCAGATTCAAGGTGGTGAAATCGGTGGTAAAAAGCTTTAGATAATTCACCGATTTCTTCTCCTCGGCTCCCCCCCGAAACAGATCGGACAACACCGTTCCGTCCGATAAGGTACGCAGGTTGAAAGATTCCAAAGCTTTGATCTCGCAGGGACCGCCGATTTTAAGCTCCCATCTTACCAGAAAAAGTATCAGCAAAATTACTCCGATAATTCCGGCATAGATCAAAGCCTTCTTTTTTCTGACCATCAGTTCTTCCTTTTTTACAGAAAGGAATTGAGCTATCCCTCTAGCTGCTGCTTTTAGCGGCTGTTTTAAGATAAGAAAAATCAAAACTAAAGACAAGACAAATCCGAGCCCTCCCAACCACAAAACCAAAAATCTGGTTGCCTGGACGAAAACCCATAAGATCAATAGAGCCGAGTAGACAAGGGAGGCGATTCCGTACCCGATGTAAATTCTTTTGGTCCGATCAGAAATCCCGGTTGGTGTTTCCATCTGGTTCAAAAGCTTTCTTTTCAACCGGGAGGAGAGGTATCCGAAAGCCTTTTTCCTCAAATTGGGAATCTCCAGGTAGTCGGTCAAAAGATAGTAACCGTCGAGTTTGATCAAGGGATTGAAGTTGAAAAGGACGGTTATGCCGGAGGTGATCACCACCACGAAAATGAAGTTATTCAGTCCGGTATCCAGGGCGGTGATCCGCCACAACAGGGTGGCGATAGCCCATACCAATACCTGTCCGCAAACACCGGCAAAGGTGACCCACAGCTTTTTTGATTTTTCTTTGAACAGATAAGCATCGCTTACGTTGCAGTAGAAACACGGTTGGAAATAAAGCAAAAGAAAGCCCATCTCGTGCACCTCCCCCCCGAAATGTTTACAGGTCAGAGCATGGGCGAACTCGTGTAAAACTATTACTAAAAATATTGCCACCCACACCTTGAGAATGGTGGCAACTTTGAATATTCCACTGAAGCTGTAGCCTAAGTCTTTCCAGTTGGCAAGGGTGATGTATAGTGCCAGCAGTATCAATAGGAGGGAGGAAAACAGAAAGGCGGGGGTGAATAAAAATCCGCTGAATTTCACCAGCCGGTTTAAAAGTCTATCCGGATCGAACCCTTTCAGTTTTATAAAAAGAAGCTTTCCCCAAAAAAATTGCTTTTGGTATTGCAGCCGGGCTAACTCTCTTTCCCTTTGGCTTCGCTCCTGGTCGGTGAGCAAAGTCGAACTGTCGGATATCTCTCCTTCCAGAAATCCAAAGTTTTTTAGATTCCGGATGAATTTTTCCAATGTTTCCAAAGGAAGCTGGATATGAAAATGGTCTTGAAAACTTTGTGCAATTTCCTCCGGTGAGGTTTTACCGTCCAGCTGTTGAGTGATGTAATACTCCAGCTCCTTTACTCGAAAAAATTTATGAGTGATAGGATCCTTGATTACGAAATAGGTGGTCTTTTCGAATTCCTGCTGGCTGATGATCAGATCATCTCTGAATTTGGGATAGATTTTTTCCATATATTCAGTAACCTTTTGCCAAACAAAGACCTATTAGCAGACTGAACTTGGTCGCGGGAATATCGAACTTGCTCGGGTAATTTAGCGTCTGCTAAGTGAAGAGGCAAGAGAAATCGTTCCGGTTGGTTTTCCGATTTGAACTACGATAGACAAAATCGCAAACGATGGTGTATTATTCACTTCCAAGATCGGTTATTCTGCTCTGATATAACAACGATCCTGGTCACATATCTAAATGAATGGGCAAGAATCCACCCGATATAAGCATATAGGTATATTTGCTTACTTCCCATATAGGTACAGGTTGTCTTTATAGTTCATTCAATGGTAAAAAAATTTTAAGAATTCCGGTTTTTATGCTTGACAGAAAGTGATTTTAGCTTTATATTAAAAACGAGTGAGAGCCCTTATTTAGTAAAGTAATTGGTTAAAGTCTAACATACGTAGACCCTTCCATAGAAGAGAAGGCGATCCGGCAGAAATAAGTAAATTTCTGTGAGGAGAAGTCTGTCTCTTTTTTATTTACCCTTCCTGATTGCACCTAACCCATTTAAAATCAACCATAGTTTTTTTTAAAACCAATAAACTTTAACCGATATAGCACTAAGGAGGAAATCTCGAGTATAAAGTTTGAACAAGTGTGTTTTTACTAAATCAAGGCTCTTGTACTAAAGGGGAAATGAAGTGAACGAATAACTTTTAACTTTTTTAAGGAGGATTTAATATGAAAGGCAAGACCAAGATTTTAATCATCTTGGCGATAGCCGTAATGGTAGCGGGAGGTTTATATCTTTCCCCTACCGGGGCTGAGCAACCCAAAGGTTTCCCATCCTTGGGAGCAGTGGCTACGGGGACCCCGGAGTTGGCGATTACTAAATCCGGTGTGTCCGGTCCACAGAAGGATGTGAATCTACCTACGGCTTCGCTGGGTGCATATCCTCTTTCAACTGATGCAGTAAAACCTGCAAAGGTAGAAGGCTATCAACCCCCTCATCATGCTCTTCCGCAGATACCGAATAAGCAAGGTGGCGAAACCTGTGCTTCGGCTACTGTCATTTCAAGCCTGCCATACAGCGTAACCGGTACTACGGGGGGGTATACTAATGATTACGATGAGGTATGTCCATACACCGGCAGCACGGCTCCAGACGTGGTTTACTCTTATACGCCAAGCTCGAACATCACGGTAGACATAGATCTGTATGGTTCATATTACGATACCAAGGTTTATGTTTATCAGGGAACTTGCGAAAACGCTTATCTGGTTGCCTGCAACGACGATTATTATTCGGATTATACTTCCGCCATCTTTGGACTGTCGCTGAGTGCGGGTTACACCTATTACATCGTGGTCGATGGTTATGGTACTTCTTACGGGGATTATGTTTTCTTACTCTCAGAGCATCAAGATTGTGATGTAATATGTCCCCCAGAGGGGATCCAGGAGGGTGAACCCGTCTGCGTAGATGAATATGTCGACAACTATAATGGCGGATGCAATTCCAACCCCGTTGTTTTCCAGACTATCGATTGCAATACCACCATATGTGGGACCTCCGGAACCTATCTTTACACCGGATTGAACTACCGGGATACGGATTGGTTCCGGGTGGTCATAACCTCACCGACCACCCT
>JBDROD010000326.1:0-3552 GCA_043810415.1 Candidatus Zixiibacteriota bacterium
GCTCTTCTCACCAACTCGGCAGGAAGAACTTCTCCATCGCTTAAGGTGGTATGAGTGTGCAGATCGATCATAATAATCGCTCCTTACTAAATCCATTTTCCGAGGAATAAATTAGACGTAATCCTCCAATTATGCAAACTAATTTTAGTGGCTCACCGGAATAGTTTCTGCCCTGGGGACTTGCATCATCAACCTTATTTCTTTATACCAATCTTCTTAATTCAGAGAGAAGAGAATTTTTGGAATTTAGTAAAAAATGCTTGACAAATTGTCGAAGATGTATTATTAAATACTCAGATTCCGAAAATCCGAGATCAAACCTTTATGACCCTTTGCTAAAGGTTTTTGAATTCAAAACCGTTAACCTCTTATTGCGGAGGGTCTCATGTTTTCTTTTAAACCCAAATCGATCACGGGGCAGATTTGCGTTATCGTATTTCTGCTCATTCTTATCCCACCCGTTCAAGCTCAGCTCCGGGGGGATATCAACCAGAACCACATCCCCTATGAGGTGGCTGATCTGGTTCAGTTTGATTTGTTTCTGTTGTATGGAGACAGCATTCTGGTGGATCCTCTCCATCAGGGTGTGAGCTCCGATGTGAATGGCGACATGGTCTGCTGGAGCATCGGGGATCTCATTCATCTGGGAAGAGTATACAGCCACGATGCCACTCCTATTATCGGGTCCGTCGATATTTCAAACGCCCAAGTTAATTTTGATATCGGTTTTGACCGAGCTTCATCCGGCGACACGGTCTCGCTTCCCCTCACCTATTTTACCTGGGGAACTTGGCAAACCATATATGGACTCGACTTTAGAATCGCTTATGACCCTGCAAAACTGACTCTATTAGGAGTCGATCTTACGGGGGGAAGACTGGCAGACTGGAACGCAGTGTATTATCACATAAAACCGGGTCAACTCCGGTTCTCCGCCAGACCCGAAAATTTAACCACTTCGCTTTCCGATTCCCTGCCGATTGCTTATCCGGACACCGCATTGCTGGCTATGTTAAATTTCGTAGTAACCACCACCGATACGCCCAGCTTTGTCCCAATCTATTTTGAAGCAGATACCGTTCCCTGTTACCAGCTTTTACCGCTTACTTTTGCCTGTATCGAATCGTCGGTCACCCAAACCGGGGGATGGAATTCTTATGCCAACGGCGGAATCCAGATAGGAAGCACCCCCCAAAGAGGTGACATCAATTTAAACAGCCTGCCCTATGAAGTAGCGGACATCGTATTATTCGATGCGTACCTGACCTATGGAGACACGGTATTAACTATCGATCCGGAACAGCAGTCCATGAATTCGGATGTTAATTGGGATTTCTGGCAGTGGAGCATGGCAGATTTCATTCATCTGGGGCGGGTCATTATACATGATGCACCTGAAATGCTTGAACCAATCACACTGTCTCAACACCATTTCGATATGTGGATGACCACTCTTCATGCTCTGCCCCATGATACGGTCAGCTTCCCCGTCTGGTATGGAGACGAGGGAAATTATCCCGCTTATGGGATCAGTTTTAAAATAAGTTATGACCCTAACGACTTAAATCTGTTGAAGGTGGACTTCTCAGGAACCCCTCTGGAGAATTGGGAAGTGGTTCACGTCCGGTCAGAGAACGGCTCGGTAATAGTCAACGCCTGCCCGGAATACACGACCACTTCACTTTCCGATCCGTTACTTCCCCCCTCTTATCCTCAAATAATCGCTCAACTCGAATTCGTGGTAACGGATGTGGATACCCCTGCTTACCTTCCAGTTTCTTTCGACGTTGACACTGCTTCTCAGCTTCAGCCAACTGCTTTCGCCACTATAGAGGGTACCTTAACCAAGCTGGGAATTCCCGATTTAAGGAACGGCGGTATTCAAGTGGGAGGGGAACTAGCTTGTAAAAGCGGTGATGTCAATTTCAATACCATCACCTATGAAATAGCAGATTGGGTACTTTTTGAGAACTTCCTGGTCAATGGTCTCGGGGTATTGATCTATGATCCCGAAGCGCAAACTTGTGCCTCCGACGTGAACTGTGATTATATTTATTGGACCATCTCTGATCTTCTGTATATGAGCCGGGTTATACTCCACGATGCACCTGAAATCCCCTGCAAATATCAGGAGTTCGCATTACCACAGCCCATCCTCAGCCCGCCGGAGAATCAAGATAAACTCATTTTGGTTTCCTCTTCCGCTCATCCCGGTGAAACCGTTTCTGTTCCGATGTGGTTGTCAAACATCTTGGATGCTTCCGGTGTTACCCTAAAAGTGGTATTTGACAGCACTTCTCTTTCAGTAGAGGGGGTGGACACTTTTCAGACTCGGATCGAAGGATGGCAAAATATTGTTCCGGTGATCAATCCTGGAGAACTGTTTTTCTTCGGTTATCCCGATTGGTGGTACACCCATCCTTTTTCTTACATTCCACCGGGAGAAGGTATTCTATTAAGGATTAACTTTAAGATAGCTGATAATGTTTCTCCGGGGATATCTTTACCCATCACTTTTGAAACCGAATCGAATCTCGGACATTACAATGCTTACACCGACACCTCCGGCTTGATTCTCGTTCAGCCATCGACCATTTCTGGCTGGATATATACCGATGTGATTACGGGTGATACCAACAGTGACGGCATTTTGGATGTGGGAGACTTGGTTTACCTATTAAACTACTTATATCGAGCAGGTATACCCCCCAGCCCGATAAGCTTGGGTGATTTCAATAATGATAGCGAAGTAAATGTCTCCGACGTGGTTGCATTGATCAATTATCTCTTCCACAGCTGATCTTTTGAAGATAAAAAACCCTCTCCTTTTGAATATGAAGGAGGGGGTTTTTATTTTTTCTCGCGGTTCTCAAAATAGTAAAATAGAGAAAGCCCCATTCTCATTTTCAGTTGACAAGCCAATTTATTATGTTACTTTTAAGTCCCTGGAGAAAAACGTTTCATGCTAAGCAAAGATTCTCACATAAGGAATTTGATCGACTTGGCATTGTCTGAGGATATAGGCAGCGGTGATATAACCTCGCAGACTTTAATCCCCGGTAGTCTGAGCGGCAAAGCCATCATCGTAGCCAAACAGGAGGGGATTATTGTTGGATTGGAAGTAGCAATGAAAGTTTTTCAGTCTGTGGATTCGAGAATCGTTTTTAAATATCTTAAGAAAGATGGTGAGCAAGTCAAAGCAAAAGAAAAGATAGCTTTAATTCAGGGAAAGGTGAAAAGCATTCTTTCAGCGGAAAGAACCGCACTTAATTTCCTTCAACGACTTTCCGGTATTGCCACCTTGACTGCAAAATATGTGGAAAGAATAAAAGGAACGACGGCAAAGCTCCTCGATACCAGAAAAACCGCTCCGGGAATGAGGATTTTGGAGAAATATGCGGTGAAGATGGGGGGTGGAGAAAATCACCGGATGGGACTTTATGATATGGTCCTGATAAAAGAAAATCATATCAAAGCTGCCGGAGGAATATCAAAGGCAGTAAAAAAGGCAAAATCTAAATGTTGTAACAGAAAAATCGAAGTCGAGGTCAG
>JBDROD010000327.1:0-5824 GCA_043810415.1 Candidatus Zixiibacteriota bacterium
GTATCTATAAAGGAGGAAATCTTCACCGAGGAAGAGTTGTTGACATTTTTTGAAGAAAGTAGGTCGGGCTTCTGAAAGATGCCCGACAAATCTAATAATCAACATCAGTGAGCTTCACAACTCGACCTACTCGTTCTATAAAAGAATCTTTCAAAAAATGCTTGACAACAAAGAATCGTTGAATATATTGGGATTCGAAAGTAAACCTTTTAAACTAGTTCGGCGAAGCTAGAAAAGGTAAGATGAAGATAATACGATTCGAAATATCTACCCTCCCTCAGAATAACCAAGGGAGGGTATTTTTTTGCCTGGAGCATGTGGTCAAAAGCAAATTACCGGGATTGCTAACTGCCCTGCTCAATAAATCACCGTTTTTTTCACTCATAGGAGCGGGAATTCATCCCGCTCCATACCTTGAACATGTCCTTTGCTAGATAGAAGGAGGAGCCAATTGCCCAAAAAACAGAAAATAGTCCTGGTTATGGATGCCAAAGCGGTGGAGCGGGCTTTGATTCGGGTGGCACATGAGATCGTGGAGAAGAACAAGGGTGCGGAAAACTTGGCGGTCATCGGAATAAAAACCCGGGGGGCATATTTGGCAGAGAGAATATCCCGGCTGATTGAGCAGATTGAAAAGGTGAAGGTCCCGGTTGGGTTGATGGACATCACCCTATACCGGGACGACATTCAGACCAAATTAGAACAGCCCGTAGTGCAAAAGACGGAGATTTTGTTCGATGTTGTGGAAAAAGTGATCATCCTGGTAGACGACGTTTTGTTCACCGGCAGGACCATCCGGGCGGCACTGGATCAGGTGATCGATTTCGGTCGTCCCAAAAACATCCAGCTGGCGGTTTTAGTCGACCGGGGACATAGGGAGCTCCCCATCCGGGCAGACTACGTGGGGAAAAACATCCCCACTGCCAAGGATGACCAGGTGAAGGTGAAAATAACCGAGGTGGACAAGGAAGACAGCGTGTCCATAATAAAGTAGTGAAAAGTTCTGAGTTTGGAGGGAAAAACAAAAACCTAAAAGAAAAATTCCCTCTCCCCTTTGGGAAGAGGGCTAGGGTGAGGGGAAAAGTAAAAGATAAAAATTCAGATGAAGCCAAATTCAAATTGAAGATTACTCAGAAAAAAACCACCAGTATTTGATGTTCGTATCCAATTTCGAATTCCGATGTTCGATCTTCGATACGAGCATGGTGACCGATAAACGAACAGCTAAAACCATTGAACAAGAGTCATACATAAAATGTGAGTATCCCTCGCTGTATCGCGATTATGGAGGATAAATGAAATTAAAAAGCAGACACCTTCTTGGGTTGGAGGGGATGAACAAACAGGAGACCACGCTGATTCTCGACACCGCAGAGACCTTTAAGGAGATTCTGGCCCGACCCATAAGAATAGTTCCCACTTTGCGAGGTGTGGGAGTGGTCAACCTTTTCTATGAGCCTTCCACCCGTACCCGCATTTCCTTTGAGCTGGCGGAAAAACGTCTCTCTGCCGAGGTGGTGAACTTCTCCGCTTCAGCCTCCAGCGTTAAGAAGGGAGAGACATTGAAAGATACGGTCAGAAACCTCGAGGCCATGAAAATCGACATGGTGGTGGTACGGCATCAATCCTCCGGGGTTCCGTATTTTTTGACCCAGTGTCTTGGTGCCTCGATAATCAATGCCGGTGACGGTGCGCATGAACATCCGACTCAGGGGCTGTTGGATCTTTTCACCATCCGGGAAAAGTATAAGAGGATCAAAGGTCTGAAAGTGGTAATAGTGGGGGACATAAAATACAGCCGGGTAGCCCGATCGGACATCTGGGGATTTACCGCGCTGGGAGCAGACGTTTCCGTGTGCGGTCCCACCACCATGCTTCCGGTGGAGATAGAAAAGATGGGGATTAAGGCATATTCCGATCTGGACCAGGCTTTGGAAGGAGCGGACGTGGTCAACGTGTTGAGGATTCAACTGGAGAGGCAAAGAGGCGGGCTATTGCCCTCGTTGCGGGAATATACCAATAAATTTGGCATCAACCGGGAGAGGCTGAGCCGGTTGAACGAGAATTTCACCATCATGCATCCGGGACCCATAAACCGAGGCGTGGAGATCACCCCCGAGGTGGCGGACGGTCCTCATTCGGTGATATTGGATCAGGTGACCAATGGAGTGGCGATAAGAATGGCGGTTTTATATCTTTTAAGCGGAGGAGAAGGAAAAGTTGAATAAAGACCCAATAATAGAAGAGTCAGGCTCTGAATTCGATCTGGTCATAACCGGTGGCCGAGTGATCGACCCGGCAAGCAAGTTGGACCGGGTGGCTGATATTTTCATACAGGATGGCGTAATAAAAAGCATAGGGAAACCCCAGGTGAGACGCAAAGCCAAAGAAGTGATTAACGCCAGGGGGATGATAGTGGTTCCCGGCTTGATAGACATGCATACCCACCTGCGAGAACCGGGCAGAGAGGATGAGGAGACCATCTATACCGGTTCCACAGCAGCCGCTTCGGGTGGTTTCACCTCCATCTGCTGTATGCCCAACACCCATCCACCTATCGATAATCAGGAAACGGTGAAGTTTATCTACGAGAAGGCAAAACACGCTAAATGCAAAATATACCCAATCGGCTGTATCACCAAGAATCTGATGGGTGAGGAGCTCACCGAGATTTACGATTTAGTCCAAGCCGGAGTGGTGGCGATCTCGGATGACGGTAAACCTGTTTCCAATCCCCAGGTGATGAGAAATGCCATGGAATACAGCCTCATGTTTGATCTGCCTGTGATTTCGCACTGCGAGGACCTGAGCCTTTCCGCCAATGGGGTAATGCACGAAGGATATATCTCCACCGCCTTGGGAATGTGCGGCATACCTTCCGTTGCCGAAGAGATTATGATCGCCCGGGATTTAAAACTGGCTGAATTCACTAAAGCCCGGATTCACATCGCCCATGTCTCCACCGAAGGCGGAGTCGAGCTGATTCGCCAAGCCAAAAAGAGAAGTATCAAAGTAACCTGCGAAGCCACCCCCCATCATTTCACCTTAACTCACGAGATAATCAAAACTTTCGACACCAATGCCAAGGTCAATCCTCCTTTGAGGACCAAAAAAGATGTGGCGGCGATCAAGCGCGGGCTGGCGGATGGAACCATCGATTGCATTGCTACTGATCATGCCCCCCATTCGATTGAGGAGAAAGAGGTGGAATTCGATTTCGCCCCTTGCGGCATGGTGGGACTGGAGACAGCTTTGGGCTTAGTTATTACTGAGCTGATCGAGAAAAAAGTTCTCTCGTGGACTCAGGCAATCGCCAAGTTGACCATAAATCCTGCAAGGATTCTGAATTTGAATGGTGGAAGAATAAAAAGGAATCTGCCGGCAGATATCACCATAATAAATCCCAAACCCACTTGGATTGTCGATCCTTCCAAATTCTACTCCAAATCGAAGAATTCACCATTTGCAGGGAAAAAACTTCGTGGTAAGGTTTTCTGCACCATAGTAAGCGGAAGGACGATGTATGGGGAGCAAAAGATATAAACGTATAACATAAAAACGGGGATTTCAAAACCCCCTAAAAATATCTAAACCATCACCGCAGGCTTACCTCTTTTCATTCCGATCTAACCTAATTACATAATTCCAAAGAAGTTGGAAACAAAGGAATTTTGGGACTTGACACAGTGGATATTTCGGTTATATTATTTATGACCTGATATTCTCATTTTCTTTCCGATCTCGTAAAATTCTATTTTATTTATTTAGAGATAATTTAAAATCAATCAACTTTAAGTTATTTAACCCCGACCAGGAGGTGGAGTTATGATATTTCGATAATTTCGGGGCTTCCAAAGGATAACTGCCAAACAAAAACCTTATCAAAAGGAGAGGGAAAGATGAAGAAACTTGCTATCTTTTTGATCTGCTGTGGCATTATAGCTGTCTTGGGGGGTGACTTTTTTGCTTCATCTGCTCGTGCCGTACTGGGAGACATAGATGGGGATGGAAATCTCATCTTTAATTCCGATGTTATGTATCTGCTCCATTATTTGTTTCAAAACGGACCCCCGCCTCCGAATCCCATTGATGCAGATTTAGATGGCTCTCCGGGAATAAACATGGGGGATTTGCTGCAATTGATTGGCTATTATTTTGGGGGATGTTCATTTCTTCCTTATACCGGCGCCTCGGTTAGGGTAAGCAGTCAAATCAGATTCTCTTCCGACCTGATCTTTCCTCTGTCATCCGGAACCCTGGATACCACTTACCTAAAGATCATAGTCAACGGGGGACCGGATTTGATGGGGATGGTGATTCCGATAAGTTACGCCAACCTCCCCGGTGAGGTGGAAGTCGATTTGGATCAGGTGAGCTTTACCGGTAGTATTCTTCCCGCGGAATGGAACAAGTCGGCGCTTATTGATAATACGAATAAGCGGGTGCTTATTTATATATATCCCGGCCTACCCACCGATCCCGCCCTGGTTGGTGGAACCACCGGTATAGTGGCTACTTTGTATTTCACCAAAGTCGCAGACGGTGACCCCCTGGCCATTTCCGCAACCGAGATACCTCCGTCCCATCAATTCATTTTAATCAGCGCATATTGTGCCGGCGTGGTCCCGCCTTCCGAAAGAATATTCACCCCCATGCTCTCTTTGGCTTTGAATGGCGACGTCAACTGCGACGGGATAGTCGATGTGGGGGATGTGGTTTACACCATTAACTATCTTTTCAAGCACGGACCTCCCCCCTGCGGGATGTGAAATCGCGTTTTACCTAATAAGGCAACTTTGTAAAATATCAGGCGGGATGAAAATCCCGCCTGTTTTTTTCAAATAAAAAAACACCGTAACCTAAATTGCGATGCTTTGATGAATGCTCGGTAAATCTTTGAAAGAGAGGGAACAGTTTTGGACGAGTCTGAACACGACTCAGGTTGAATCCGGATGTTCAGTCAGTTTCCAGCTTTCCCACCAGATCAGTTATACTGTCTATTCTTTTTTCTTTAAGATATCCGTTCAATCCGTTGACAATCTTTATCGATGCCTGCGGATCCACGAAATTGGCGGTTCCGATCTGAATCATGCTGGCTCCTGCCAAGAAGAATTCCAAAGCATCCTGGATATTCATTATCCCCCCTAAACCGATTACCGGAACTTTCACCGCTTTCGCCACCTTCCAGACCATGGCCAAGGCGACCGGTTTGATCGCCGGACCGGAAAGCCCGCCGGTGATGTTTCCCAGGATGGGCCTTCTTTTTTCCACATCGATCGCCATACCTACCAAAGTATTGATCAGGGAGACCGCATCCACTCCGGCACCCTCCACCGCTTGGGCAATCTCCACGATATCGGTGACGTTCGGAGAAAGCTTGGCGATTATGGGAAACCTGCTGCTATCCTTTGTCTGCTTGATGCAGGCATAGGCTGATTCACTTTGGGCGCCAAAAGCCAATCCCCCTTCTTTCACATTGGGACAGGAGATGTTTATCTCCAGCATGTCAATTCCTTGGCAGCGGCTCAGTCTTCGAACCACTTCGACGTATTCTTCCATTGTTCTTCCGGCAACGTTCACGATTATCCTGGTTTTTTGCTTTTGCAAGAAGGGCAACTTCTCCTGGATAAAACGGTCCACTCCGATATTGGTCAATCCGATGGCGTTAAGCATTCCGGATGGGGTTTCCGCCGTTCTGGGTGGGGGGTTTCCTTCCCGCGGCAATAAGGTCACGGATTTACAGACTATGCCCCCTAATCGGGAAAGATCGATCAACTTCCCGTACTCCTCTCCATAACCGAAAGTGCCGGATGCCACCAGCACC
>JBDROD010000328.1:0-7814 GCA_043810415.1 Candidatus Zixiibacteriota bacterium
TCTTTCTTTTTGGTCACAAATCCTCCTTAATGGTATTCAGTTTTTTATATACCCCTCTCCCTGGCCCTCTCCCACAAGGGGAGAGGGTATTACTTCAGTACTTAACTTACCTCGGTTCAACTCCGCTTTTGACATTCAAAAACTCCAATGATTTTAAGTCTTTTCCTTTTCCAGCATGATAATCCAATAGATTCAGAACCAGATTCGAAATCTCCTTTAAACATTCCCTTGGAATGTTATACGTATCTAATTCTTCGGTCTTTATGGATTGAAGTTTTAACGCAGAAGAGACGGATTCCTGCGACAATCTGAGATAAGGCTGATCTGCGCGGGTGCATTTTTTACAAACTATGCCGCCTTTGTTGGGGCTGAACAGTACCAATCTTTCCGGAACCGGTTTACCGCAGACAACGCAATGATTCAGCTTGGGTTTATAACCCAACAGATCAGCCAGTCTCAAGGCAAAAGCCCAGAACGATTTTTCCAGAGACCCCTGGGGATAACTTTCCATAAAGGTTAGAGTTTCCAGGGTCAATTCGAAAATCTCCGGATGTGATTCCTCCCCGGAGATAAGCCGATCCAAAAGCTCCACGGTAGCGGAAGCATAGACGTATCGATTCAAATCCCGGGTAAGGGACTGGTAAGAGTGTGATATTTCGCTTTGGGAGAGAAGATATATTTCAGTGGTCTGCTTTTTGTAAAAAACGATATGAATGTGCGAGAAAGTCTGCAGCGCACCGGCTAATCTGCTTTTGGGTTTACGGATTCCCTTGGCGATGACCTTGATCTTGCCGTAATTTTGGGTATAAAGGGTGGCGATTCTGGAGGTGTCGCCAAATTTCATGCTTTTCAAAACGAGCGCTTCGGTTTTGGTGATGCTCATCGGGAGGTGGAATCGGGTGGAGAAGTCGGGAGAGGTTTGGGATTTTCGGGTTTTTCCTTATGAATGACCCGATACATCTTCTCCCCCTCTTTTATCATTCCCAATCTCTCGCGGGCTTGCTTTTCTAGGTAGAATGGATTATCTTTTAGTCTGTTCTTTTCTATTTCCAAATCGACGATCTCCGCTTTAAGCAGTCGGGACTCGTGACTTAAGCTTTTCTTTTCCTGCAACAGGGAATGAATCTGGAAAAACCCGAAGGGGCCTGCGCAGAAGCGGTAAACCAGAAAGGCGAAGACAAGAAGAAACAGAATCACCTTGATTTTCCTGTTCTTCGGGATGCCTCTTTCTTTGATTTTATCAAAGAAACTGCTCTGAGGAAAAGTTTTTCTCTTTTGTCTTTTGAACATTTTGTTTGGTTGCTTTAGATCTATCAAGCTGGTCGTCGACCATGCTTGAGCTACATCTGTCATTCTGATCGCCACGAAAAATCTTAGAGACCCTTCGCTACACTCAGGGTGACACGATTTCCTACTGGATTATTTAATATTATAAAAAACTTTCTTGCCCAAAAATTGTGCTCTACCTCCCAATTCTTCTTCGATGCGCATTAAGCGGTTGTATTTGCAAACCCTGTCGGTGCGGGAGGCGGAGCCGCTCTTTATCTGTCCGGCATTGGTCGCTACTACGAAGTCAGCTATGGTGGTATCCTCGGTTTCACCGGACCGGTGGGAAACCACTGCGGTGAAACCGGCTTTCTTTGCCATCTCGATGGCGTCCAAAGTCTCGGTCACAGTTCCGATTTGATTCAATTTAATCAAAATGGAGTTGGTTGCCTTAAGCTGGATACCTTTTGCCAGCCGCTTTATGTTGGTAACGTAAACGTCGTCCCCCACGATCTGAATTCTTTTTCCCAATCTTAAGTTCATCTTCACCCAGCCGTCCCAGTCGTCCTGTGCCAAGCCATCCTCGATGGAGATGATGGGGTACTTGTTTATCAGATTCTCATAAAAACCGATCATCTCTTCGGAGTTTAGTTTCTTATTTTCCGCTTTAAGATTATAGACCTTCTCTTTCTCGTCATAGAATTCCGAAGCAGCCGGATCCAGACCTAAAAGCACATCCTCTCCGGCTTTGTATCCTGCTTTCGCAATCCCCTCCAAGATCACCTGGATGGCTTCCTCATTGGAATTCAAATTCGGAGCAAATCCCCCTTCGTCACCTACCGAGGTATTGTGCTTTTTGCTCTTAAGTACGCTCTTTAGATTATGGAATATCTCTGCTCCCATTCGCAAAGCCTCTTTGAAATTAGGAGCACCTACCGGTAAGATCATGAATTCCTGCAGGTCCACGTTATTGTCAGCATGTGATCCACCATTTAGAATATTCATCTGGGGAACAGGGAGCAGTTTGGAATTTACCCCACCTATGTACTGATATAAGGGAAGATCGCAAAAAGAGGCAGCTGCTTTACAGGTAGCCAGCGAGACACCCAGTATGGCATTTGCTCCCAGATGGCTTTTGTCTTCAGTGCCATCCAGCTCGATTAGAAATTTATCCAATTCCACCTGGTCCAAAGCATCCAGATCTTTCTCAAAAATCGCCGGAGTGATAACAGTGTTTACGTTGTCCACCGCCTTGGTGACCCCTTTTCCCATATAGCGGCTGGGATCTTTGTCTCTCAGCTCCAAAGCTTCATGTTCACCAGTAGAGGCACCTGAGGGTACTGCTGCTCTCCCCATGGTTCCATCTTCCAGATAAACGTCGACTTCTACAGTCGGATTTCCACGAGAATCCAAAATCTCCCGGGCATGACATCCGATGATGGCTGGCATTTTATTTATTCTCCTTTTTTTGAGGCTCCGAAATCGAATTTCAATATACCAGATTTAACTTCTATGTATTTCAATTAAAGTTAATTCTCTTTTGATGGCAAGAGAAATTTAGGGGAAAAGATGAGAAAAGTAAGTGGGGTCTTTTTACAGGGATGGAAAGACAGCGAATGTTCCGGGCATCTCTCCTTTGGGAAAGCTGCCCGGTGTAGAGATCGTCGATTTAAAATTCGGTGATAGACGAGTGGTAGAAGAATTGCTTTCTTTGGTTGCGACATTCCTGGAGCTAAGCATTGTGCTATTATGCATTGTTTTCAATAATTAATATAAATCTCTGCAAATTATTCGTCAAGACGAAACTCGTCCCCAAAAAGGGAAGGTGGGGTAGATGTTGAATAGAAAATTCGTTTAAAGAAGCTGGGATCTTTTTCTGATGGCCCATTCAACGGACAAACAAATGACGAAAAGCGCCAAAAGTATGGGACTATTCCAGAGTTGAATCTCCTTGGTCTTCTGCTCCTCTTTCTCGGTCAGCTTAAGATCATTGGACAAATTGGCAATCTGATCTTTATCATAGTACTTTCCGCCGGAAACCTCCGCCATCCTTTTTAAGAGATCAAAGTTGGTCTTCAAATCCGAATCCTCCAGGGTATATGCTTCCACCAAAAATTCACCGGTTTTTGCTCCGATCTTCTTGCTATCCCGGGTAACCTCACCTCTATAATTGTAATGGTTGGGGGGGAGCGCTCCTATGGTGGTTGAGTAATCCCCCAGCTCGTCTGGCACCAGGTTTACGGTAATGGAATCGGTAGAGGAATCGGGCTTGACGTTTAGGATAACCGAGGCATCCTTGACCTTATGATAATTCAAATCGAAGATCTTGGCCTGAAAGGTAACTTTCTCTCCTCCCTGGTAGATCCTTTTGTCGGTGAAGATATTGATCAAATCCATATCCTCCCGAACCACCAACCAGCGGATGGCGTTGCTCCAAAGGGTCTGGTAAATCTGATTGTCTTTCCCAATGCCCCAAAGGAGGAAGTCCCATCTCCAGAACGGGGTAACGGTAATAGCCATCACCTTCCCTTTTCCGTAATTTCTAACCGTCACACCCGGCGAGTAAGTCTGGGGATTGTTTGGATTCTTGAAGTAAGCCAAAACGGTAGCATCTTTGGCGGCTGAGCCGAGCGAAATCACTCCCAGGAAAGGGGGGAGGTCGGACCAGATCTTCAGATTGTCCTCCGGGTTTTCCGTCAAACGGGTTACCGGATGAAGTTTGCCCTCTTCGGTTAATTCCAAATTGAGATTAATCGAGGTGTAGGAGAGATTCCTTCCGGAAAGATCGAAGGGGAAAAGCGAAGCTATCTCCACAAAGGCATGGCTGTTCATGAATTCCGGTCCGAGGAGCAGGAGAGCCGAACCACCGGTTTGGAACACGAAATCTTCAATCTGTTTCTTATACTGGCTTAGGATAAATTGGGGGGGATCGATCAAAACCAGAACGTCATAACCACTCATCTCCTTATCCGATGCCGGAAAGTGCCCTTGAATCGGCTTATGGTCTTTTCCGTAGACCAATGTTTTCAGCTCCACGTTTTTGTCTTTTTCCAAATCTCTCTTCAGAAAGGAGTATTCATAGTTTAAGTTTCCTGCGATTAATAACGTTTCGATTTTACTCTTCAGAACCTTGACGCTGAAGGTTCGCTGGTTGTTCTCCTTTACCGTCTCATCTTGGAGCACCGGTAGAATTATCTGATATTGATGCAATCCGGCTTCCTCAGGAACGATCTCCAAATCCACTCTCTGGGTGGCTCCGGATTTACCCAGGGTTACGTTCTGTTGGGTCAAGGGTTTTTTCTTCTCCTCGACGGTAACCGGTATCTTCAACTCCTGGTAACCGGTTTGCGAAACGTCCGCCCGGATGGGTAGTTTGTCCCCCACATAGGCTATGTCATTAAAGACCACCCGGTCTAAGGATATATCCCGGGGAGGGATGTATTCACCGATTCCACTGGTGTATAGGGGTAGGTTCTTCGACTTTGCCACCAGCACCGGGTCTTCCCCCAGATTATTGGTCCCGTCGCTCAACAACACGATCCCCCTTAGATTCTCCTGATTCAAAACTTTCTCCACTGTCTTGACAGCTTCACCTATAGCGGTTGCATTGCCCAGGGTATCGGGATATTTCCCCGTCATGTCCAGAGGTATCAGGGAATCGGCAAATCCGAATGATTTTATTTCCGCCCGGGAGGAGAGTCTTTTGAATACGTCATTTTTCAATAAATCCTGCAATTCGTCTTTTCTGCTAATATTTTCCCCTTTTAGATTCATACTCCCGGAGACGTCCACCAACAGGGCTACCACCGGCTTTTGAGTGTACCTTTTAGCCAGGGTTAGAATCGGCTCGGCAAGCACCAGGAAAAGACAGAACAAGGCAATCATCCTCAAGCTTAACAAAAGCCCCTTCTTCCTTTTACTTAACGGAGGGAAGGTGCGACGGTAAGCGAATATAGCAAAGAGGAGTGCTAAGATGAAAAGCCCGATCACCAATACCAGGTTTTTTTCCTGCAGGTTCAATATCAGTTGGCTGATCCCAAACAAAAAACATTCTCCTTTCTTAAAAGAACTTATACAAAGATACGGAGGAAATGAGGGTTGCGTTTTGAAAAGAGGCGTTAAAACAAATGGTCATACATTAGCCAGAGTCTGTTTAATGAAAAGGGGGAGGATGTTTGTGGTAGTTTGATCGTTTCTTGGATGAGGAGGAGCAAGAGTTCTATTTATCCCGGTGTATCACAAAACCGATCAGGCTCTGTAACGATTTTTTAAATCTGGAGTCTTTGAAGCCGGAAATGCAATCTTCGGCTTTTTTTCCAAAGGTGGAAGCCCGGTCCTGGGCATACTCCACTCCGCCGTTGCCTTTCATGAAGGAGAGGATCTGATCGAAATCCTTTTGATTGAAGTCGTTTTCCAGAAGTCGGATAAGCTTTTTTTGAGTTAGAGGATCGGATTCCCTCAAGGTATGGATCAATGGCAAGGTGATCTTTCCTTCCTTCAGATCGGTACCCAAACCCTTGCCGGTCTTTTCGGTTTCGCCCACCCAATCCAGAAGATCGTCCGTTATCTGAAAAGCCATCCCCAGGTTTTGCCCATATTCTCGCAAATTCTCCTGGGCAGTCCGATCCGCTCCCGACGCAACCGCTCCGGCTTCACAGGAAGCGGTGAAAAGCGAGGCGGTTTTGTCCGAGATGATATTAAGATAGGTATCTTCGTCTATGTCCCAATTATGGCTTTCCTGTACTTCGCTCATCTCTCCTATGCTCAGATTCACCGTCGCCTTGGAGATGGTCGACAAAAGCGTGGGGGATTCCGTTTCCACCAGCAATCTCAGCGATTTGGCCAAAAGAAAATCCCCCATCAGAACCGAAACCAAATTGTTCCATTTATGATTGACCGACACCTGTCCCCGCCTGACCTTGGATTGGTCTATCACGTCATCATGCAAAAGGGTGGCGGTATGGATGAACTCCACCGCCAAAGCCACGTTCATCACTGCCGGATTCGGGTGGGCTTGATTCTTCGAATCGGCGCAAAGCCCGTAGGAGAGAAATACCATGGCGGGCCTGAGTCTTTTACCCCGACGGTTGACCAGATGCCGAGCAACCTGAGAGATCAAGGCGGAATTGGAGGTCAAATTCTCCTTAAGCTTCTCGTCAAAGAGAGCCAGATGCTTCTTGACCGGTGAAAGGATAGAATCCAAATCCATATTTACAGACAAATTCAACTTTTTAAAATTCAAATCAGCCGATTCATAACTCAATTATGATTGCTTTCTGCACGGGTCAAATAATAGGTTTTTTCCACAAAGTCAACTGAAAAAGTTTTTGCAACCGACTTAAATTAAGGACAGATTCGGCTCTCTTACCAAAGACTCCTCAGAGAGATTAATCTCCAAATCTCAGATAAAACCGGCAATCCCCATCAAGCAGTTTCGCATTCTCTTTTCGGCAACGGAAGGTAATCTTCAAAAGCCTGCTTTACTTCGTTTAAAGTTTCAAGGGTGAAGATCTTCTGCCGGAGCTCTCTGGAATGGGGCAGCCTCATGGTGTACCAGGCTACATGTTTCCTCATGGTTATCAAACCCACGTACTCCCCCTTTTCTTTCACCGAAAGCTCGGCATGCTCCAGACAAACCCGGATCCTTTCTTCAATGGACGGTTCGGGAAGCATTTCACCGGATTTCAAATAGTGGTGGATTTGAGAGAATATCCAGGGATTTCCCAAAGCACCCCTGCCGATCATCACCGCATCGCAGCCGGTGCTATCCAGCATGTTTTTGGCATCCTGGGGGGTGAATATGTCCCCCGAACCGATCACCGGTATTTTTATTTCTCCTTTTACCCGGGAGATCAAATCCCAGTCGGCTTTTATGGAATAATTATCCTTTTGAGTCCGGGGATGGATGGTGATGGCGGAAGCTCCGCCATCCTGAGCTATCTTTGCCACCTGAAGGGCCACTATGTTTTTCTGATCCCACCCGCTTCTGGTTTTCACCGTAATGGGAATCCGGGTGGAGCGAGAAACGGCTGTCACAATCTTTTCCAGAAGCTTCAGATCCTTAAGCAGTGCCGCTCCTCCGTTTTTTTGAACCACTTTCTTCACCGGACAGCCGAAGTTTATGTCTATCAAATCCGGCTTCTGCCTTTCGATCACCCGGCATGCCGCAGCCATGCTTTCGGGATGGGAACCGAAGATCTGAACGCCGATAGGTCTTTCCTCCTCCCCGAAGTAGAGAAGCCGGAGTGAATCGGTGTTTCCCCGGCTCAATCCTTCCGCCGATACCATTTCGGTGTAAACCAGACCAGCCCCGTATCTTTTTGCCAGGAGCCTGAAGGGGATATCGGTTATGCCGGCTAAGGGTGCCAAAAACACGTTTCCGGATAAAATCAAGTTACCAATTTCCATGTCGACAATATAATGAAAATAAGGTAAAGGGCAAGCGTCTTTGAATCGTTCTAACTTCAGAGCAAAGAAGCAGTTTTAGTCATCGGGACGATAAATAAATTAAGATCAAGCGATTCAAAAAGATATAGAAAAAAAACGCA
>JBDROD010000329.1:0-3218 GCA_043810415.1 Candidatus Zixiibacteriota bacterium
AGCTTGGAGATGTAGCTGCCCGGGCTAAAGTAAAAATCCCTAAGAGCAGAATGGCTATTAGCTCCATCCCAATCAGTCCTATCACCCCAGAAGGACTTTTTCTCAACATAAGCTTAAACTCCTTAAAAGTATCATCGGTCAATAATGGAATATCTTTGCTTCTCCAATCAAGACAAGATCTGTCTTGATTTATACGAAAAGCAATGGAGCTTTTTATGGATGAATTGACCCGGATATCCAAAAAAGTGTATATTCCCCCAAAAAACAAGGTCAGGGTTTTAAAACCCTGACCTCTCAACATCTCTTCTGGGATGGTGTTATCTGATTAACCGATGATCACTTCCTTTCCCACTTGGGCGGACCAAAATGCTGCGAATGAAATTTCAAGATATCGGGTAAACGGTCGTGGACAAAGTGATTATGGTCTGCCGGGTAACCGGAATAACCGCTGTATTCCATATAAGTATGCTCCTTGCCATATAAGGAGAGCAGCTGGTCCAAGGCTCGGGTTCCGTTGTAAAGGCCAAGTTGATCCTGATCCCCGCAGTCGAAGTAAATGCTCAAATTGGCGAAAGCATCCGGCTCATTCACCAGATGGGTTTTGATATCCTGGCTTAACCACCGGTTCCAGATAGGGGAGCCGGGTGGGACGGTTCTGCTGGCGTCGAAGGGTAGATCCCCTCCATATTTGGTTCCTCCGATGTCGACGAGAACAAAGAAGTTGGTGGTATCAGGATCATTGGGATCATGCGGTGAAAAAGCTGCTGCCATGGCAAAGATTAGCTGACTATACGTTTTGTCGGAATGGGACGGGTCGGTCCAAGGATTAAGCTTTTTATAGCTGGCATAGGAGAAATCGTCGGAAGCAAAACCGTTTTCCTCATACAACTTATCGATTATCTGGCGGGTGAGAAAGGTTTCGAAGGAGGCATAGGGGCTGATGGCGCTCACCGAATTGAATAGCAGGGTATCATAATCCATGGCTATTCTCAAGGCACCGTAACCCCCCATTCCATGTCCGCTTATCGCATGGTAATCTCTATTGGGAATCCACACCCCTTCTATCCGGGTTCCTACGGTGGCGAAGTTGGCTTCGATTGAATCCACAATATCATGAGCGATATAATCCTCATACTTTCCCAGCAGAAGGGAGTTGACGTAAAATGTTCCGCCCAGTTCGGTTTTGTATGGATCGGAAGCCAGGACAGTGGAGGAGGCATCCGGCATCACCAGGATCATTGGATTAATTTGATTTTCCGCGATCATCCGATCTGCCACCTCTGCCACCTTGTAGATGAACGTGAAAGCCTGGTTATCCTCACCGAAATCATGAAGCAGATAGAGTACCGGGAAACCGTTCAGGCTCTGAGGTGGATGATTGATCGGGTCATACTGGGGGGGCAAGTATACGTACATGTCCCTCACCGAGGGATCCTGTATCAGATTGCCTTGCAGCGACGGGAAATTGTAGCTCAAAATCCAGGGTTCCTCTGACGGATATTCATCTCGGATCGGATTTTCTCTTTTCCCGCAGCTAACCATAAGAGAAATGATCAAACAGATCAAAATCAGTCCGAATAAAATTCTTTTCATCATGGCTCCTTTGTTCGGTTTCGAGTTAATTCCTGCCCGGGTGATTCAACCTCGGGCTTAAGCCGGTTCCTTTTAAAAATGATAAGTGAAAGATAATCCGGAACAATGGTAGATCATCTTGTAATTTCCTGGCATATTGTCATAGCGGCTGTCTCCGTTCACGTCCTGGAGATCCTTGAAGTCCCGCTTTTTATATAATACCAGTTGATAATCATAACCCAGCTCGATGGAGTTGACCCGGTAGGAAAGCCCCACATTGATGCTGTTTTTATCTCCCACATCCGGGATAAGCAAATTAAAGGTGGAGTTGGGAATGGGGGATTTTTCAAAGAAATACCCGCCCCGCACCGCCAGCTTCTCTTTTAGCATATATTCCCCACCCAGGCTGAATCTGATTATATTCTTCCAGTTAAACGGAATTTTGGCATCCCTTAAGCCCAGATAGAGAGTATCGTTCTGGCTCTGGGTAAGGGTGAAGTCCTTGGTATCGATCGACTCGAACCTAGACCAGTTGACCGAGCTTAAGTCGGATGTCAGAGTTAACTTCTCCAGCGGTTTGTACATCACCCCGAAGCCTATCTCGCCGGGAAGGGAGAGGGTGGTTTTGAAATTGCCGTCTTTGTAACGGGTGGTCCCTCCCACGATTTGAGAATTGGTCAAAGGGATGTTAGGGTAGTAAATCTCCAGCATCATGCTTCCGGAGAGATCGATATTCACCGGGCTGCGATAGGAAAGCCCGAATTGCAGTTTGGGACTGTATTTGTAGAGAATCCCGGCATTGAATCCCACCCCCCAGCCGTCGGTGATCATGGATGCGTCCACCGGGAAGAAGTCATAGGGTCGGGGGTAATCGGTGGGAACTAGCACTGGTCGGCGCAGTTCGAAATCGGCTCTTTGAAAGGAAATACCTAAACCTAAGCCGAGTTTATCCTCCATGAAGGTTTTTGCCACGGAGGGATGTACGTCCCAGATCAGGATATTGGTGCTCTGATCGAAGGTGGGATATGGCGTGGTATTATCAAATCCCATGATGGGTTTATACAGATCCCATCGGGATTGTAGTTTGTAGGGGGCATAGAATGCTATCCCGCCGGTGAATCCCTGCATCTGGGTGAATTTGTAGAATCCGGAAAAACTGGGAAGGAAAAAAGCCCGATCCTCCGGGTAATAAGTCACGGTTGGATACCCAATATCATAACCCGCCTCTCCTAAGTTCATATAGGGGGTATACTCAGGTCTGAAGTTGAGAATGTATCCGCAGCTGTTAAATTCGGAATTGGGCAGATACGCCAAACCGGCAGGATTCCAATAGGCGGCGCTCCAGTCGTCAGCCAATCCCCGGAAAGCTCCTCCCATACTCAGGGCTTTGGTACCCACCCCGGGAAGGGCGAAACCCCCTCCGGCAAAAGCAAAGCTGGTCCATATGATAATAAAAAGAATAACGCCAAGAGAAATAAAACCACGCTTCATTTTTCACCTCTTACTCTTTACAGGTTTTAAAACTTGATCTCATATTCTGAGTCTTCGCTTGTCATTATCCGAACAAACGAGACCTCTGGTTTCTTCATAGTGCGGGAAAAACAAAAATCCCGCAGAAGTTTTCCAATATTAAAACATTAAATTTT
>JBDROD010000330.1:0-2430 GCA_043810415.1 Candidatus Zixiibacteriota bacterium
GCATCTTTACTTAAGATCGAAAAGACCGCATGCCATTCTGAAGGTGCGAAACGAGATTATCTGGGCTATACGAAGTTATTTCTATAATAATCATTTCGTATTGATCGATAGTCCCATTTTAACCGGTTCGGTAGGCGAGACTGCCACCACCCTATTCGAAACCCAGTATTTGGACGAGGGAAAGGCATATTTAGCCCAAACCGGGCAGCTGTATCTGGAAGCGGCAATAGCTTCTTTCGGAAAAGTATATTGTTTTGGTCCTACTTTCCGAGCGGAGAAATCCAAAACCCGAAGACATTTAACCGAGTTCTGGATGATCGAAGCGGAGGAGGCATTTTATGATAACGATGACAACATGGATCTGCAGGAGGATTTCACCGTTCATATTGTAAACTGGGTTTTGGAGAAATGCCAGAGTGAATTCAAGGAATTGGAAAGGGACGTATCGGCTTTGGAGAAGATCAAAAAGCCTTTTCCGCGGATTTCATACGATGAAGCAGTGGAGAGGCTGAAAAAAGCGGGAAGCGAGATCCAGTGGGGTTCCGATCTGGGAGGTACCGACGAGACCATTCTCACCAAGATGTTTGACCGACCGGTTTTCGTTTACAACTATCCGAAGGCGTGTAAGGCATTTTATATGAAACCGCACCCCACCAGAAAAGAGTTGGCTTTGTGCGCGGATCTTCTAGCTCCGGAAGGATACGGGGAAATCATCGGGGGATCCGAAAGGAACGATGATTACGACAGTTTGGTCGAAAGGATAAAGGAGGAGAAACTTCCTCTGGATGCATACAAATGGTATTTAGAATTAAGAAAATACGGATCGGTTCCTCATTCCGGGTTTGGCCTGGGGGTGGAGAGAACCGTCACCTGGATATGCGGTTTGTCGCACATAAGGGAATCGATTCCTTTCCCGAGAACGATTTATAGACTATATCCATAAAACCTCAACCCCTTTTATTCCACACCCTGTGAAATGGAGAGGGGGATAAAGGTGGGGTGGTAGTAAAAATCAAATCCAAAGGTGTTCAATTGAAAGTTTATCCGTTTAAAGAGATCGAATCCAAGTGGCAGAAAATCTGGGAGGAGAGTAAGATCTTCCAGGCTCCGGATCACCCAGAAAAGAAATATTACCTGTTGGTGATGTTCGCTTACCCTTCGGGCGACATCCACATGGGGCATTTCCGGAATTTCATCATCGGCGATACAGTAGCCAGATACAGGATGATGAACGGATACCAGGTGCTGCATCCTTTTGGCTGGGATGCTTTTGGATTGCCTGCAGAGATCGCCGCCATAAAAAGAAAGATCCATCCCAAGGAATGGACACTGCAGAACATCAAAATCTCGGATGCCACCCTGAAGAGATGCGGGATCAGCTTTGATTGGAGCCGGGAGGTCATTACCTGTCTTCCAGAGTACTATAAATGGACCCAATGGATGTTCCTCAAATTATATGAGAATAATCTGGCCTACCGGGATACCTCGCTGGTAAACTGGTGTCCGGGATGCAAAACTGTACTGGCCAATGAGCAGGTGGAGCAAGGGAGATGCTGGAAATGCGAATCTGTGGTGGAGGAAAAGGAATTGGAACAGTGGTTTTTCCGCATCACCGCTTATGCCGAAAGGTTACTAAATGATCTGGATAGGCTTGTCGGTTGGCCCGAAAATACGAAGACTCTACAAAGAAACTGGATCGGGAAGAGTGAGGGGGTGGAGATAGATTTCACTGTCGAGGGTACCAACAAGAAGATATCGGTTTTCACTACCCGGCCGGATACCATCTATGGGGTAACGTTCATGGCGATCGCTCCGGAAAATAAGCTATTAAGAAACCTGAACATGGATTCGGCACATAGAAAGGTGGTGGAAGAGTACCAGCAGATGGTAAGCACCCGATCGGAGATCGACCGTTCTGCGGCAGGGGAGAAAGATGGGGTCTTCACCGGGACCTATGCGGTAAATCCTCTTTCCGGTAAAAAAATCCAGCTGTGGGTGGCAGATTATGTCCTTGCCAGCTACGGAACGGGAATAGTAATGGGAGTCCCTGGTCACGATCAGAGGGATTTCGAATTCTCCAAAAAGTACGGGATTCCAGTTAAAGTAGTGATTCAAGCACCGGATGGTATCTTGTTACCGGATAATATGAAAGAAGCATATGTTGAACCCGGAACCATGGTCAACTCGGACATATTTAACGGTTTATTTTCTGCCGAAGGGATAGATAGAATCAATGCATATGTGGTTAAGAAGGGCTTGGGAAGGCTTAAAACCAATTATAAACTAAGGGACTGGCTTATCTCCCGACAGAGGTATTGGGGTGCGCCCATCCCCATGATTCATTGCGAAAGATGCGGTATAGTACCGGTTAATGAGGCAGATTTACCTGTTTTATTACCTGAAGGGGATATCGATTATACTCCCAAGGGA
>JBDROD010000331.1:0-4148 GCA_043810415.1 Candidatus Zixiibacteriota bacterium
TAATTTTGAGATTAAAACCAAACATTTCAACCAAGCCATCCAAGAGATGGCAGAAAGAAAGGGGGGAGTAAAATGAGCAACAATGCTACTAAGTTCTGGGGAATCGTGCTGTTCGTGGTGGGTATAGTTTTCTTTTTAGCCAACTATGCGGTCATCCCGGAAACGATAAGTAAGTTCTGGCCCGTGGTCCTGTTGGGAATCGGAATTAAACTGTTTTTCGCCGAAAAGAGGCAGGTCAGCGGTGCTTAACCGGTTGATCTGAACCACTCTTTTCACCCCCGGGGAAGGATGTTCGGGAAAGCGTCCTTCCCCACCCCTTAAAGAATCATATTTCTTATAGCAGAAGGTGATGAGATGACTGAAATGGGAAAATACATTTACGGAATACTCCAGGCGAATGGAAAAAGAAACTTTGGCGTAATTGGAATAGGTGACTCTCCCCGTAAGGTATACACGGTTCCGCTTCAGGATTTAAGTGCAGTGGTCAGTGACTCACCGATTAGGGCTTATCAATCCATGACCAAAGACAAAGTGGCCCAGGATCTTTTTTGTCATCAGTCCGTTATTGAGAAGGTGATGAAAGATCAAGCCATTCTTCCTATGAAGTTCGGAACATTGGTTGAAGAAGAAAAGGAGGTTGTCCAGATCTTAAAAACGGGGTATGAACAATTCATCCAGGCGCTTAGCTGGATTTGCGATAAGATAGAGTTAGATGTGGTAGCTTTCTGGGATAAAGAAGCAATTTTCCAAGAGCTGGCTTTAGAGAAGGAAATCAAAGAGTTCAAGGAGAGGATAAGTTCTAACCCTGCCGGTCCCTCACTCGATGACCGGATAAGTTTAGGCAAGCTGGTGGAGAAATCCATAAAGAAGAAAAATCTTGAGCGGGCGGAGGAGATCTGTCACATTCTAAAGAAGAAAGCCGAGGATTTCTGCACGCATGATACTCTGGATAACATGATGATACTAAACTGCTCTTTCCTTTTGGAGACAAAAAGAGAAAAAGAATTTGATGAAAAATTAAATGAGCTGGATGAAAGATACCAGAAGAGGATTAACTTCAGATGTGTAGGGCCCTTGCCTCCATACAGCTTTAGCACCATCCAGGTGAAAAAGATAGGCTTCGATGCCATCGAGGAAGCCAGGAGATTATTGGGATTGGGCGAAGAAATTACCCTGTCGGAGATCAAAAGCGCGCACCGAAGGCTGGTATTTAAGTATCACCCGGATAAAAATCCCCAAGGGGAGCCATTGGTTAAAGAGTTTAATGAGGTGAATCAGGCTTACAAGCTTTTGCTGGAGTATTGTCGAACGGACCGATGCTCTTTACGGAAAGAGGATGTTAAGGATTCCGTTCTGGTTAAAATCGTTAAAATCTCAGATAACCCGGAAAGGAAGAGATATTGAAAAGACTGATCTATGTTCCGGTGATTCATACTGAGGCAGATATGGGCTCGGTGGCAGAGCCGCTGAAAAAGGAATACATCCAGAGATATGGTCTGAAAAGGTGGAACGAACACATTGATACGATTCACAGTATGTGGCTGGGAATTAGACAAAAAATATTCGTCCTGGGATTGGATTATAAAAAGACCAAGGTTTATCAGGATGGCCTACCGGTTTGTGACAAAGAGTTAGCCATAGCCTCGGATCTGGCTAAAGCGGGCAACGAGAACTACCAGATAGTTTGGGAATTGATTCAACGGGGAGCCAAGCTCATGGGAACGGAGAATCCCCAGCTTCTTTTAGAAGAGTATAACTACATCAAAGATGTAGCCCAAATTGACGCTTTAGAGGAGAAAGAAAAGGCGATAAAAGAATATGAAAAAAAAGCCGCGGATATACTCGAAAGAAGAGACCAATACATTGCGGATAGGATCACCATGACATTGAAGGACGGAGAAATCGGGATTCTTTTTATCGGGATGAGACACCGGGTGGACGAAAAGTTACCCGAAGAGATAGGGGTCAGCTATCTGATCTATAGACTGCCATTTAAAGAAAACTACAACCTTTCAGGAAAGCTTTTGGGATGACAAAAAGCACACGGGTTAAGGGGCTCCACGATATCACCACCATGCAGCACCGACCGGGCAAGGAAAGGAAGGCGGGTACCATCGGTTGGGGTGGGGCCAGGTCAGTGGATGAAGCCTTCAAGAGAGATTCCGTTGCCAGCCCACGCACCTGGGTGTTCTCCACCAGACCGAAATTTGTACGCCAGGCACCGGTGGAAAAGTCCCTGTTGGTTGAAAAAGTGGAGGAGCCGAAGGTAAATGTTATCGAGGAAACCGAAGAGGTGGTGGTGTTGGCAGAGATGCCGGGTGCAGACGTGGGAAGCATTAAATGCAGAACAAAGGATGATATTCTGATGGTATTTGCAGAAGCCAAGGATACCTGGGGCACAAAAAGATATGAAAAGGAGATCTTATTGCCGTTTACCGTCAGCCCGGAAAATTTGAAAACCTCATATGAGAACCAGATATTGGAGATCAAGCTTACCCGGAGTCGAAAGGATAAAAGCCGGAAGACTAAAAACAAGAAAGGGATTTAACATGAAACGAGCCATTATGGTAGTGGACGATGAGGAAGAGATCTGTGATCTATTACAGGATTTTTTAACCCGGGAGGGGTATCAGGTATACACCGCCACCAATGGTATGGAGGCAATCTCCTCAGCGGAGCAAAATGAACTTGATCTCGCCCTTCTGGATTTAAAGATGCCGGGGATGGATGGTATGGAGGTATTTCGAAAGCTGAAGGAGGTAAGAGAGGATATGGGGGTGATCATCCTAACCGGTTACGGAACCTTGGGCACAGCTAAAGAGGCAATGAGATTAGGCGCCCGGGATTATCTGACCAAACCGTTTGATTTGGGGTTGGTGAAAAATATAATCAAAGAAGCGTTAGAAAGCAAAAAGGCGGAATAAAAGTGAATGAAGAAAACGGTCACCAGGAAGGTAAATACATCTATTGCTTGACAGATTTCAAGGAGGGGGAGCCGGAGAAGAACTTCGGTCCCCTGGGCTTGGGTCAAAGAGGGGATGAACTACGTTCCTTAAGCTACAGGGATGTGGCAGCGGTGATCAGCAATTCCCCCATTAAAAAATATCCGGTCTCCAGAGAAAACTGTTTGGGCCATCAGCAGGCAGTGGAGGCGGTGATGAAAGAAGGTTTTACCGTTTTGCCGGTCAGATATTGCACCATTGCGGAGGATGAAGAACAGGTGAGGAAAATATTGAAAAGAGATCATGAGAGATTTAAGGACCTACTTAGAAAAATGCAAAACAAGGTGGAACTGGGGTTGAAGGCCATATTTGATGAAAAGCTGATTTATCAAGATATTCTGGCTAAAAACCAAGAGATCAGGCTATGGAAAGAAAAGTTAATGAACAAACCTCCGGAGAAGACTTATCATCAGCGCATCGAGGTGGGGAGGATGGTCGAAGCGGCACTCAACGCCGAAAAGGAAAAAGCGAAAACGGTAGCGCTTAGAACGTTAAAAGGACTGGCTGAGGATTGTGTCGTCGCTGATAACTACGGGGAGAGGATGCTTTTAAATGCTTCCTTCTTAGTAGATAGGAACAGAGAGCCGGAAATTGATAAGAAGGTGGATGAGTTAAATGAGAGTTTCGAGCAGAGGGTGAAGCTAAAATATGTGGGAGAGATGCCTCCATTTAATTTCGTCTGTATGGAGATTGACTTGGATGTAGAGGGGGTGGAATTAGATGCTACTGATTGATAATATCCTACTTTTGCCATTTAAGGGGCTGGTGGGAATCTTCGAAAAGATTCACCAGATGGCAAAAACAGAGACAAGCGACGAAAAGTATGCACTGGAAAAGCTGATGGAACTCCAACTCCGCTTTGAGCTGGATGAGATAGGCGAGGAGGAATTCAAGAAGGAGGAGACAAAATTGCAGGCGAAATTGAATGAAATAAGAGAGGCGGATGAGGAATAGATATCGATAAACACTTGTCCTGTTCCCAGCCACTTTAGTGGCGTAAGTTCCAAAACCTGACTAAAGTCAGTTAGAAGAACAATGACAATAGTTATCAATGAAAAACTAAGACAAAAGTATAATCTCACTTTAAAAGGAGGTGACAAAATGGAAATGACAGTGCCGAAGTTAATCGAAAGGGCGCGAGAGCAA
>JBDROD010000332.1:0-9886 GCA_043810415.1 Candidatus Zixiibacteriota bacterium
CGAACTTATCCGCCACCTGCAAAGCAAAATCGTAGCGCGAAAGATACTCCGCTCCCCCGACGTTAAATGTCCCGGTAAGATTCCTCTCCGCCATCTCCAGTATGCAGGCAGATAGATTATCCACCAAGGTCGGATTGTTGAACTGGTCGGTGACGATTCCGATCTTTTCCCCGCCGGAGAGCTTCTCTAAAAGCCAAAGGAGAAAGTTTGGTTTCACCTTCTTACCCCATCCATAAAGCACGTTGGTCCGCACGATCAGAAAATCGATGCCGCTTGATCTTATCGCCTGCTCGCTTTCCAGCTTGGTCTTCCCGTAATAGCTCACCGGATGAGGAGGGTCTTCCTCGGCATAGGGACCGTTCTCCCCGTCGAAGATGTAATCGGTGGACAGATGGATCAATCTGATTTTTAGCTTCCGACAGATTTCCACCAGGGTCTCCACCGCTTTGACGTTGACCAGCCGGGCCTCTTTCTGGTGCATCTCACAGCCATCCACGTCCGTATAGGCAGCGGCATTGATGATTAAGTCGGGATGATGGAATCGAACGAAACTTATGACCTTTTCCCGGTTGGTTATATCCAGACTATGATAGGTTATATCCGGTGAGGGAATAAAACTTTGGGGATGAAGATCGATGGCAATAACTTGGTATGAAGGGGACAAGTGACCGCCTAGCTTCTGCCCCAACAGGCCGTTTGCCCCGGTGATTAGAACCTTTCCCATGGCTTCTTAAGGATTTTGTATATTGTGAGTATTTTCCAGTTTCGACTAACGAGGTACGAATTTCGAAACGAGCTTCGAAAACTATTCCACCTTATGATGAGCCTCTCTATGCATGTAATGCTTCTCGTAATATTCTAGATACTCCCCGCTTTTAACCTTCTGCCACCAGCTTTGATTGGAGGAGTACCACTCCACGGTGCTCGAAATTCCCTCCTCGAAAGGTATCTCCGGTCTCCAGCCCAGTTCGGTTTTTATCTTGGAGCAGTTAAGGGAATACCGCCGGTCGTGAACGGGCCGGTCCTTGACGTGCTCCACCAGGGATTTGGGCTTTTCCATCTTTCGCAGGATCAGATCGGTGATCCGGAGGTTGGTCGTTTCATTCCCCCCGCTGACGTTGTAAATCTCCCCCACCTTTCCCCCATGCAGGATCAAGTCCAGCGCCCGGCAGTGATCCACCACGTGGATCCAATCCCGCACGTATAGCCCGTCTCCATACAAAGGTAAGCTTTGATCGAAGAGGGCATTGGTGATAAACAGAGGTATAAGTTTTTCCGGAAACTGATAGGGACCGTAATTGTTGGTACAGCGACAGATTATGGCGGGCAGGCGATAGGTCTCGAAATAGGAGCGTACCAGAAGGTCAGCCGAAGCTTTGCTGGCGGCATAGGGGCTGTTGGGCAGAAGGGGGGAAGTCTCCTCGGCGGAGCCTTCTTCTCCCCAGCTTCCGTATACCTCGTCGGTGGAAACCTGGATGTATCTGCCTATTTTGAATTCTCTTGCGGATTCGAGCAGTACCTGGGTTCCCATGACGTTGGTCCGGACGAATATGGCCGGATCGTAGATGGACCGGTCCACGTGGCTTTCGGCAGCGAAGTGAAGGATGGCATCCACCCCCTCTTTTAATAAACCATTCACCAAATCCAAATCGCAGATGTCCCCTTTAACAAATCGATAGTGAGAATGATCTTTAATTTCCGAAAGGTTGTCCAGATTTCCCGCGTAAGTAAGCTTGTCTAAATTGACGATGTGATATTGAGGATGCTTCTGAAGGGAATATCTGATAAAATTCGATCCGATGAATCCCGCCCCGCCGGTGACCAAAATCTTCATTTATCCATCCATCCTTCCCCAGTCGTATGGAATGTCAATCCGGTGGGGATCTTCCCTGTATTCATCGGGTTGCTGGTAATCATACAATTCGGTGGGGACATTGATGCAGATAGCTTCCTCCTGGCTGACACACTTGAATCCATGCAAAACCAAAGGAGGAATCTTAACCAACAAGGGGTGGTGTTCTCCGAGGAAGAATTCGTTTACCTCGCCTTTGGTCGGTGAGCCGTCCCGGCTGTCATAAAGCACCAGCTTGATCATCCCCTTGACCACGGAGAAATGATCCGTCTGTTTTTTGTGGTAATGCCACCCCTTAACCACACCGGGGTAAGCGGTGGTCATGTAGACCTGCCCGAATTTGGTGAAAAGCTCGTCGTCTGCGCGGAGGATCTCCATCAGACGACCCCGCTCGTCGGGAATCACTTTCAGCTTCTTGGTTGACACTCCTTGTATCATCTCCGATGACCTCCTGGTTTCTTCTGCTTTTCATATGATATCTATCGGAACGATTATGTCAAGAGGAAACAGAAAAAAGATGTAGGGGAGGAGCTTAAACTCCTCCCCTACGATTACTATATCAAATTTCGTCTTTGCACTTAACAACAAACGATACCTAACCAAAACCGCTAATCGAAAACCGAAACCCAACTATCTATTTGTAGATTTTTTTATTTTAAGGATGTTAATTAAATGTGTTATGACAAATCCTTTTTATTTACCCCTCCCTGGGCTACCAGGTTAGAAACCCGGTGAAGCGACTCAAAGGTGCCGGCATCCGACCACCACCCTTTCAGAAAATCATAGGTCATGGTCCCCTCCCGGATATAGGCATTGCTCACGTCGGTGATCTCCAGTTCCCCCCTCCCGGAGGGCTTAAGCGTACGGATGATGTCGAATACCTTTCCGTCATACATGTAGATCCCGATAACCGCGCAGTTTGATTTAGGGGCTTGAGGTTTCTCATCTATCCCCACGATCCTCCCGTCTTTGATCTCCGCCACCCCGAACCGCTGCGGATCGGGCACCTCCTTCAACATGATCTTTGCCCCCTCCTTCTGTTTCTTAAAATCCCTAACCGCCGGGGTGATGTCCCCTTCGATGATATTGTCCCCCAGTATGACCACCATCTTCTCGTAATCGGAAAAATGCTCCGCCAATGCCAAAGCCCCGGCTATTCCGCTTTCCCCCTCCTGGTAAGTATAGTTCAAGTTTTTCAGGCCGAATTCTCTGCCGTTTCCCAGAAGCCGCAAAAAATCACCGGCATGATTTCCGCCGGTGACGATGAGAATGTCTTCGATCCCCGCCTGGATCAGGGTCTGCAAGGGGTAATAGATCATGGGCTTGTCGTAGACGGGAAGAAGATGTTTGTTGGTGATCTTGGTCAAGGGATAAAGCCTGGTTCCCAAGCCACCTGCGAGTATAACGCCCTTCATGATCCTAGGTACCAGTTTCCTTTCTCGTACTTTAAAGGGATGGAGACGATCTTAGTCAGATCGTACTTGGTGCTGCGGAGATTAAACCCCACGATCGCCCTGTTCTTCTTCTCCTTGGGGGGTATAAATACCTCCATGTTTTCGATCACCACGCTGGATGAATCCTTTAGCCGGTAGTCGTCGAAGCTCTGCAGGAAGAACTCTTTATTGCCGCTGTCCACCAAGGAGTTGCTCAACATCTTCTCTGCCTCCCCCACCTGGTCTTTGATCATGAGCATCACAAACTGGGTCACCCGTTCTTTGGCTCTGGTCTCGGTCTTATTCTTCTTGCTGTAACAGCTGAAAAAGAGCAGGGGTATCAAAACAAAAATCAATTTGGTTTTCATCAAGTTCTATCCTCTAAGCGCAGTATAAAATCGGCGGTATATTCCGGTAATATTCCCATCCACCATAAACCGATACAGAGAAAAGCAGGCGTGCCCCCTTGCTGGTCTGATCGGGTTATTACTTACCCTCTTTCTTCTTCTCTTCCTTCGCCCCTTCGGCCGGTTTCTTTTCGGCCTTGGCTCCCTCTGCCGGCTTCTTCTCCCCCTTGGCTTCCTTTCCTTTTTCCTCCTCCTCCTCCCCCTCCGCCTTCTCCTCTTTCTTCTCGCCGATCACCTCCGGCTCGGCTTCGGCAGCAGCTGGAGCAGCCTCCGCCTCCTTGAATATGGTGGGCGGGACCACGCTGGCAATGGAACCCTGCAGATCGGAAAGTATGGTTATGTTTTCCACCTTGAGATCAGCCACGTGAATGGAATCGCCGATCTTCAGATGGCTGACGTCCACCTCGAATTTTTCGGGAATGGCGGTAGGCAGACATTCCACCTTGATCTCCCTCAAAGCATGCTGGAGAATGCCTCCTTCCTTCACCCCCTCCGGCGTCCCGATCAGATGGATGGGTACCTCGATGGTGATCTTCTGGGTGAGGGATATCTGGTGAAAATCCACGTGGACGATGTCGCCCCGGACCGGATCGCGCTGCACCTCCCGGATCAGCACCTGTTTCTTGCCGTCCTTCTGGTCGTCCAATACCAGGGTGATGATGACGTTTTCCCCCAACCCGCCCCGCAAAAGGGCGTTGAAAGATTTGGATTCTATCTCCAGCGGAATGGTTTTGGTTTCCAATCCGTATACCACGGCAGGAATGATACCGTTTTTTCTCAGTTTCTTGGCTTTCTCTTTTCCCAGCATCTCTCTGGGTTTCGCTTTCAGCACAGCCTCTTTCATATTATTCTACTCCTTGGTCAATCAATATTCGAAAAGGGAGCTTACCGATTCACCTTCGTGGATTCGCTCCATTGCCTCCCCAAATATCTTTCCTACCGATACTATCTCGAATTTGTTTGATAGCTTCTTGTGTTCCACGTTAATTGTATCCGAAATGATCACCTTTTTGATAGGGGATTGTTCGATCAGCTCCAAGGACCTCCCGGACAGCACCGCATGCGTACAGCAGGCATAAATCTCCAGAGCGCCCTGTTTGACGATGAATTCCGCCGCCTGGGTCAGGGTTCCGGCCGTGTCCACGATATCGTCCCGGATGATGATGTGTTTTCCCTCCACCTCCCCGATCACGTTTAGAATCTCCACCTGGTTGGCCATGTGCCGTTTTTTGTCCAGAACGGCAAAGGGCATGGAGAGCTTTTTGGCGAAGTTTCTCACCATCTTGATGCTGCCCAGATCGGCCACCACCACCCATTCATCCGGATCCCTGCCGGTAAAGTAATCGTAAAAGACCGGATTGGAGAAAAGGTGATCCGAAGGGACGTCGAAGAAGCCCTGAATCTGAGCGGAGTGCAGATCCATGGTCAGAACCCGGTTGGCACCCGCCACGGTGATCAGATTGGCCACCAGCTTGGAGGTGATGGGGACGCGCGGCTGATCCTTTCGGTCCTGCCGGGCGTAGCCATAATAAGGAATCACCGCGGTTATCCTGTCGGCGGAAGCTCTTTTGGCCGCATCCATGATCACCAGAAGCTCCAACAGGTTTTCAGCCGGGGGATTGGTCGATTGGATGATGAAGACGTCCTTGCCCCGGATGTTCTCATTGATCTTAACCGAGATCTCCCCGTCGGAGAATTTCTTGAACTCCGTATCACACAATGATACATCCATATATTTGCTTATCTTCCGGGAGAGGGGGAGATTGGAATTTCCGCTTATGATTTTTATCTTCTCGTTCATTGTAAATTAACCAGAAATGTTAATGTGTTAACTTGGTATCGTCAAGCACAAACCTTAAATTATGAACTGTCTTCATCGGAGCGGTGCAGCTGGTTCCATGAACTGTGAACCGTGAACTATTAACCGCCTTAATGGCTGGGGCGCCAGGATTCGAACCTGGGAATGCAAGATCCAAAGTCTTGTGTCTTACCGCTTGACGACGCCCCAAGGAGATTAAAACGGTTTCGAATCTTTCAAAAACCTATAAAACGATATACGCTCTGGGCAGGTACCAGACGGTTTTTTCCTTCCGCGTAAACCGTGTGGATCAAACCAGTGGCGCGATCGAAACGGCTGGTATGGTTTCGATTCTTCAGCACAAATCGTTTAGCTCATGCCGGTGGTGAAGATGGATTAATCGGGGTTTTGCTCCTCAGATTTTTCACCATCCGGGCCCTTGGTTTTCAGCTCCTCTTCATACGCGGCCAGCACCTTATCCTCGATCAACCGGCGCATCTCGTTGTTGATCGGGTGGGCGATATCCTGATGGGTGCCATTGTTTCTTTTCCGGCTGGGCATGGATACAAAATACCCCTTGGTGCCGTTTATCACCTTCAGCCCTCTGATCACAAAGGCGTTGTCGAAGGTAACGTTGACAAATGCTTTCAGCTTCGGCTCATCCCTTAATGAGACCCGTACCTCGGTGATTTCCACTTTATTTTCCTCCTGGTTGAAACCATTGTGGACAATAGCAATTCAAAATTCAAAGAGTAAAATTTAAAGTTCAGATTCTGTAATTTTGAATTTTGAATTTCCTTAGGGATGCATCCGCTCCCTGGGAGGCGGGAAGTCATAACTCCTCGCCTGAGGGAGAGAATCATCCTGACGGTTCAACTTCCTTCACCGTCTTCGACGGACCTTAAGTTTAAACAGGGATTGGTTGTGTCAGAAAAACTTCCCAATTGCCCCGCCTGATTTTTCTTGCCACCTCCTCTGCTTTAAGTTTATGTTCAAAAACACCATAGACGGTCGGTCCACTTCCCGACATGGATGATTTTATCGCGCCTGAACTTGTCAAGATATCCTTGATCCGACCAATAGCCGGATATCTCTCCTGTACCGCCTCTTCCAAATCGTTGTCAAAACCAAGGAGCGCCTTAAAAAACCCTTTTCGGTTCTCCAGATTTTTCAAATTAAACTCTTTTCTTATCCTTGTCAAGGAAATTTTGAAACTCCGGTAAGCCCACCGGGTTGAAACCTCAAAACCCGGGTATACCAAAACCAGCCAATAGCCGCTAAACAGGACCACCGGCTCGAGTTTTTCCCCTCTTCCTTTTGCCAGCGCCTGGCCGGAACCGAGAAAAAAAGGGACGTCCGATCCGAGCTGAACAGCCAATTGATGTAACCTCCGTTTCGGGATTTTGAGCTCAAAGAGCCGATTCAACCCTTTGAGGGTGGCGGCGGCATTGGAACTGCCTCCGCCCAAACCGGCAGCGATGGGTATTCTCTTACTGATCTGAATGCTCACTCCATCGCTTTTTTTTTGGTCCTCCAAAAGCAATGCGGCGGCTTTGAAAGCCAGGTTGCTCTCATCTGAAGGGCAATTCGGATGATCAGTGCTTAGGGCTATTCCTTTCCCCCTTTTTTCCAAAACTATCTCATCCTCAAGATCGATGGCCTGCATCAGGGTGGCGATCTCGTGGTAACCATCCTCCCTTTTACACAGTATATTCAGGAAAAGATTGATCTTGGCGGGGGATTTTAAAACCAGCTGGTTCAAGTTAAAACTTACTCTCCTTCCACAAATTAAGACTCAATTTAGTCCAGAAGATTAAGGTGTCTTCCTTTTTCCCGCTTCGGTTACCCGGATTTCTCACTTTATCATACTCGCCGACTAAATCCAGCTTTAAGTTGGCATGGGGTTGGTACGAAACGGCAAGTTGCAGCTGATTGGTATACTCTACGACTCCGGAGGGGAATTTCGCGGATGCGGGGACGGCACCGGACTGCGGAGTTTCTATGCGCCCCTCCCCCCTTCTTCGGTATTCCTCCAGAATGGTAAAATCGAGGTCTTTGGTCCAGTGATAGGTAAGCCCGAAAGACCACCGATCCGCATCCGGGCCCAGGTTGCTGCCTATCCCTCTTCCGTCAAAGGTGTAAACGTTCCAAGGCTTGTTCTGCCCGTACACCCAGTTGTTGATTTTGGTATATTCCAAATTAAGATAGCTTCTTTTGAAACCAAAAAGGTCGGCATAGTTCAAACCGAACTGATAACCGGTCTGGTGCGGCTCGGACTCAAAATCGTACTGGAAATCGTCCACCAATAGCTCGAAATAAATTTCCTTGTTCTTAAACCAGGTGATGGAAAGATCCCAGCTCCATAGGATATTGTCGTCTATATCCCGGTTATACTGCTCTCCGTAATAGGGGAGAAGCGGATTAAGATAATACGCTTCCGGATTCCGGTTTTCCCCTCCATATAAGACCACCTCGGATATTCCCGTCTCCAAGCCGGCTTTCAACTTCAAATTCAACCGGTGACCGGAGAGGTACCTATTCGCCCCAAAACCATCTTCATTTTGAAAATCCTCCCAAAGTGGGGGGATGAATACCTGATCCAAAACCGTGGTAAACCAGATCAGCTTGAAGGAGCCGAACTTACCTTCTGCTTTGATCATGTCGAAAGGAGGTATCTGACCGGAAAGCAAAAGCACGTCCCTGTTTCCGGGACCCCATTGGATATGATCTCTTCCCAGAAGCAGATTGAAATATCTCAAGTTTAGGTTGGCATAAGCTTCGTCGAAAGTTCCGGCTAAATGGTGTTTCCACTCTCTGGCTTGGTAGCTTCTCTCCTTCTGCGCCTGATTATTGATCACCACTCGATCATATAAAATCACTTTTTTATTGAATTCTATTCCCAGGTTGAATTTCGCCTGCAAACGCCCATAGGAGCTGTCACCCTCGGCTAAACTTAAAGACATAACCGGGCTGGTTCCGTATTTCATAACATTAGTTTTGTTCTGATCTGTCTGGTCTGCTTGGTACAGTTCTGCCAACTCGTATTTAAATTCCTGATTCAACTTGGAAATCAGCCAGAGTTGAGAATCGGTCAGGTTCAACCCGCCATCCCTTTGTCTTAAGTTTATCTTGAGGATCAAAGAGGCTATCTCCCCCCGGGTATAAGGCTTAACATCTTTATGCAGTTCGGGGAATAGACCCTGGGTATAAAGCTCCTCCACCACTGAGTAGACCCAGCTGTCCAAAGGTATGTTTTCCAGAAGAGTAGCGTTTGAAAACGAAGTGAATACCGATGAGAACAGAAAACCTAAAATAATGATACTTAAATTTCTTTTCTTCAAATTCCTTCAGTCCTGCTTGAACAAGTGTTTCTTAAATTCCCCCTTTTTATAAAGGGGGATAAAGGGGGATTTAAACCGTCGATTATCAGCCAAGGATTGTTGACTTGTCAAAGAGTAACATTGTCCGCTTTATTTTTAGTAGATTCGTACTCTACACCTCCCTTTGTCTTTACTGCGGACAGTGGACGGTGGACATTTTTCCACATTCGCTATAACTTAACTATCTTTTCCCGGCCCTTCTTCACGTTCCTGGTGGCGTTGCGCGTGTCCATTACCAGCGTGGCATTTTGGACCACCATATCGTAATCGAATTTGGCGTGATTGGTGATGATGACCACGCAATCGGAAGATTGCAGAATCTCCTTGGTCAGTTCGACCGACTTTATCACCGAATCGTCCATCCGGATAGAGGGGACGTGCGGATCGGTATATTTCACCTCCGCTCCCGCATTCTGCAACAGTTTGATCACGTCTAAAGCGGGTGATTCTCTCACGTCCCGGATATCTCTTTTATATGCCACCCCCAAAATCAATATCTTTGAACCTTTAATGCTCTTCTTCCGCTCGTTTAAAATCCGGCCGATCCGCTCCACCACGTATTCCGGCATGTGCGAATTTATCTCTCCCGCCAGTTCGATGAAGCGGGCGTAGTAATTCAGCGATTTCAATTTCCAGGAGAGATAATGAGGATCTATGGGGATGCAGTGTCCTCCCAATCCCGGTCCGGGATAGAAGGGCATGAATCCGAACGGCTTGGTATTGGCGGCGTCGATGATCTCCCAGACGTCGATCTTCAGCCGGTCGCACATCAAAGCCACCTCGTTCACCAGCCCGATGTTGACCGAGCGGAAGGTATTCTCCAATAACTTGACCATCTCCGCGCTCTTGGTGGAGGAGACCTCCACCGCTTTGGTTATGGTCTGCTCGTAGAAAAGCTTGGTTATCCGTGTACACAGGGGGGTGATGCCGCCCACCACCCGGGGGGTATTCTTGGTGCCATATTTGGGATTTCCCGGATCGACCCGTTCCGGGGAGAAAGCCAAAAAGAAGTCCTT
>JBDROD010000333.1:0-2773 GCA_043810415.1 Candidatus Zixiibacteriota bacterium
ACCTCAATAAGAAAATGGCCAGAGCCTGAAACTGGACCGAATGATACGCCACACCTCTGCCAATCCTCGTGGTTCAAAAATGATAAAAAGCACGATGGCCAATCCATATATGAACTCACGAAGAGGTGCGATCTGGAGAGCGACCCCGGTTAAAGTACCTAAGTTCATAAAAAAGGTTGTTGCATGACTTAATAGTTCATTTAACAACATTATAAAAATGGCACCGAGCACAGAGCCTGGGATATTTCCTAATCCACCGATGATAATCATTGCAATAAATTCTACAGACATAAATAATGTATAGGGTTCTGGCGTGATACTGCCGATATAGTAAGCCGCAAGGCCTCCGGCAAACCCGGCGTAAAAAGAACTGATGGCAAAAGCGAGTAATTTATATCGAAAGATGGGGATTCCCATTCCCTCTGCCGCCCGGTCATTGTCCCGTATGGCGATAAAGGCACGGCCATAGCGTGTTCGGATAAGATTAACTGCAATCCATGTCAAAATGACAAAACAGACGAATACTACATAAAAAAAAGCACGATCCCCTTTAATATCGGCTCCCAAGAGGGTGGCACGAGGGAGGAAGATTCCATCAGCTCCTTTGGTAAGACCCTCCCAATTCAATAAAAGGTATTGAATAATAAACTGCCCTGCCAGGGTAGCAATCGTCAGATAAAGGTGTTTGAGGCGGACGGAAGGGATTCCAAAAACCATCCCTACCAAAGCGGTAATCAACCCCGCGCAAAGGACGGAAAGCCAGAAGGGGAAACCGAGGGCGGTGGCCAGAATGGCAGCCGCATAGGCTCCAACACCAAAAAAGGCGCCGTGGCCCAGGGAGATTTGACCGGTAAATCCAATGAGGAGGTTGAGCCCGATGGCAGCAATGGCGGCAATTCCGATGTGGTTGATCACATAAAGGGTGTAATTGGAACTGATGAAAGGTAGAACCACAAAAAGGATTAAGAGTCCAATTAACAACCATAACCTACCAAAATCGGTTGTAAAGATAGTGAGCTCTTCTTCATATTTCTCTTTATAATTCCCGCAGGGATGAAATTTCAGCTTCCTCATGCTGCCTCCGGCTTTATCTCGTTTCAGTCTTTCGTGTCTGTGTTCTCCCTATCTCCTTATCTCCCTATCACCCTATTTGGTATCATCAGACTCGCTCGATCTCCACCAGACCGAAGAGTCCATAGGGCTTCACCAGAAGGATGAAGACGAGGACAATATAGGGGACGACCTCCTTAAGCGAGGTCGAAATGTATCCGCCTGTGAAGGTCTCGAGGATCCCGATGATCAATCCTCCGATAATGGCTCCACCGATACTCTCCAGTCCCCCCAGGATGACCACCGGAAAAACTTTGAGTCCCATATGACTTAAGTTGTGGACATTGATCCCACTCATAATCCCAAGAATAATTCCGCTAATGGCACAGACCAGTGCGGCAATAGCCCAGGAAAGAGCAAAAACCCTTCTCACATGAACGCCAAGCGAGAGAGCGGCAGGCTGATTATCAGCAACGGATCGCATATAGATACCCTGGGAAGAATACTTAAAGAAGAATCCAAATATGGAAAGGAAGATGATACCAATCATAAAGGATGCAATGTAAACCGGAGGAACATTGATGTTTCCCCATTGAATGGAAAGATTTTTAGGGAGAAAGTCCGGATAGTTAAATATATTCCCGCCAAATATAAAAAGCATCAATCCTTTAAACATGGCGGCCAGCCCCACGGTCAGCATGATGACCTGAATTAAGGCCTCACCGATTAAAGGTCTCAAGAAGAGCCGTTCGATGACAAATCCAAGAGCAAAGCTTCCCACAAGGGTCAGCAGGAAGGCGAGCCAGATGGGTAAATTAAGCCAAAGACTGAAGACAAGGAAGATAAAGGCTCCGATGGCTAAAAGATCTCCGTGAGCAAAATTGAGCACGCTCGAGGACTTAAAGATCATGACAAATCCAAGAGCGGCAAGGGCATAAAGAAAGCCCACGGATATACCCTGTATCAAGAGCTGTAGAAAAAAATCCATGAAAAACCTCCCATAGGAATAAATTCCAAACACCAAGCACCAATAACCAAATAATTTCCAATCACCAATCGATTAATACCCAAACTCTTTTCTTAAAATCATTGCTTGGTAATTGAAATTTGGGTATTGGTTATTATTTGGATCTTGCCTGCCTGCCGCAGGCAGGGAATTTGGTTATTGGAATTTTTCGTTTCGGTCCTCCTATTCCACTGTCAATATCTTCACCTTCGTTTCAATCGTTCCCACTTGTCCGTCCCGGTAGCGGACCTTGCCTGTCACCTCTAATTCTTTCTGGTCGCCATACATCGCTTCAATGAGATTGATATATTGTTCATAGACAAACTTCCTGCGCACTTTTCCAGTTCGGGTCAATTCCTCATCGTCAGCGTCGAGCAGTTTGTAAAGGAGAATGATCTTTTTAAGCCTCATCGGTTTGGGCAATTGAGTATTGACCTGGCGAATCTCCCCGAGAATCAGTTCCTCAACAGGCGGTTGTTGGGAAAGGTCGGTAAAAGTGGTGTAGGGGATCATTCGGTCCTCTGCCCAACTTCCCACATTCCCAAAATCGATATTGATGAATCCCGTGATATAGTCGCGGGCTTCGCCCCAGACCACCGCTTCTTTGATATAGGGGCTGAATTTTAGCCTCGTTTCGATAAAGTCCGAGGAAATGGCTTCTCCTGCTTTGGTCCGCATGATCTCTTCCTTGCGGCCGATGATGAGGAGATGTCCGTC
>JBDROD010000334.1:0-2369 GCA_043810415.1 Candidatus Zixiibacteriota bacterium
GAATCGTTTCTCCGATATCTCCACAGACGAGGTAAAAGAAGCAGTAAGCGATCTAAAGCGAAAGAACATCCAGGGTTTGATCCTCGATTTAAGAGGAAACCCGGGCGGGCTTCTTACCGAAGCGGTTAAGGTTACTAATATCTTCCTGGAGCCGGAAAGATTAGTGGTATCGATCAAGGGGAAAGCCAAAGTTCAAAACAAGGAATTCTATGCCAACGACAAACCGCTTTATCCCCAGCTTCCCTTAGTCGTGCTTGTGGATGGGGGATCGGCATCCGGATCGGAGATCGTGGCAGGAGCCATACAGGACTGGGACCGGGGGGTGATCATCGGAGATACCACCTTTGGAAAAGGATTGGTGCAGACCATATTCAATTTAACGGATGGAGCCGGTTTGAAGCTGACCACCGCCAAATATTATACCCCTTCGGGCAGATGCATTCAAAAACCGGAGGATTTGAAAAACGATACCAACGAGATAAAAGAGTCGTTAGAACCAGACAGCATGAGATCGGATTCGGCACAAATAAAACAGAGATATTTCACCCAAGGAGGGCGGGTGGTATACGGCGATGGCGGCATTGCACCCGACATATATGTCCCCTATCCGGATTTGACTCCTCTGGAATATAATCTTTTAGCCAAGCTCACCTTCTTTGACTTCGCCGTCCACTACATTTCCACCCGTCCCCATCTACCCAAAGATTTTGAGGTGGATGAGAAGATGCTGAACGAATTTTTGCAATTCGTGAAAAACAAAAACTTCATTTACCAGACCTCATCCGAGCTGGAATTGGAAAAGCTGAAGGAGGCGGTCAAGGGGGAGGGGAGATCGGAGACGGTAAACCAAAAGATAAGGGAACTGGAGAAGCTTATAGAATCCGAAAAAGGAAGCGATTATCGAAAATCCGAAGCTTTTATCAAATCGGAAATAAAAGAGAATATCCTGACCAAACTATACGGACAGAATGCCAAATATGAAGAGGTATGGTTCAAAGACCAACCGCAGATCATCAAAGCCATTCAGATTTTGTCTCATCCGGAGGAATACAAAACATTGTTATCATCGAAGTGAGAACACCAAGGTGTGAACTCGAGCGGAGTCAGTGTAACAAGAGACTCTTGAAAAACCCAATTCCCAGTGCTAATTGCCCTGCTCTAAGGTTGATAAGTGATTATAGCTCATAGGGGCGGGAATCGCGAATGCGTTCACAAGAATATCCCGCTTCCGAAATTTGACTTTTTCAACATGCCCGACAAGCTTTGGCTGATCGGTTTGCCTTAAGGTGAACACTTCGGCATGTCTTTGAAGCCCGTGCCAAAAAGTTTAAGAAAGCTATAAATCAATGAAGCTAAGATAAAATGTCCGATTTCCTGTTCATGATACTGGGAGGGATGGTAGCCGGGTTGGGGGGGTCGGTTTCGGGTTTAGGCGGGGGGGTGCTCATCATTCCCATGCTGACCTTGATCTTCGGTGTTCCCATGCGGGAAGCCATCGGTGCTTCTTTGGTGTGCGTGATCGCCACCTCGTCGGGGGCGGCGAGTTTATATGTCAAAAAACATCTTTCGGACATAAGGCTGGGGATGACCTTGGAATTGGCCACGACCTTGGGAGCTATCGCTGGCGGAATTTTGGCCGGGATCATAAGTCCGAAGGCTTTGTCGATCCTTTTTTCCTTTCTTTTGATTTACACTGCCGGGACCATGTTTCGAAAGAGAAATGAATCCAAAAACTCCGATGAGCCGGCATCTACTAACAGCTCTTTAGAAGCAGTGCTGCCGGACTATAAGATAGCCCGGCTTCCCTTGGGCATGGGCGCTTCCTTTTTTGCCGGGAACGTCTCCGGGCTCTTGGGAGTGGGGGGCGGGATAATAAAGGTTCCGGTGATGTATCTGATCATGAAGGTGCCGCTCAAGGTGGCGGTGGCTACCAGCAATTTTATGATCGGGGTTACCGCTACGGCCAGCGCGTTCATCTATTTCTTCAGAGGGGACGTCAATCCCTTGGTCGCCGGGCCAACCATGCTGGGGGTATTCCTGGGAGCGACCTTTGGCTCCCACATTTTACCTAGGGTAAAAGTCGACTGGCTTAAAAAGATACTGGCTATGGTTTTGTTGTACGTGGCTTTCGAGATGATCTTTAAGGGATTGGAGATGCATCTTTTATTTTAGTTCGTTGGTCAAATTCTAAATCTCAAACCGCTTCTCCCCAAAGCGGAAAAGAATAAAGGGTAGAACTCATGCAGGAAAAAAAGGAAAAGGTATTTTCTCATGTGAGTAATATCCTCACGGTCGGTTCTTATTCCGCGGCGGTGATATTGATCCTGGGATTGGGGATGTTGTTCCTTCAGGGTCGCCCGGAGAGTTAC